>DASPRM010000024.1 GCA_035624455.1 Terriglobales bacterium | reverse complement strand
GTCTCTATTCGGGGTGCACGCTCGCTCAGCCCAACGACTGTGTTTATGCTTCGGTGGGGGAGATTTCCGGCATCGCGAATTCCTCTTACAACGCCTTTGAAAGCAGCGTGCGGAAGCGCTTCGGCCACGGCATCTCATTTCTCGCGTCCTACACATGGTCCAAGTCGATCGATGATGTTTCCTCATTCAACATCACCGGTTCGGCAGCCCAGCCGGTGGCGGGAGAAAACGATCTCGCGCAGAATCCTTTCGATCTAGCGGCCGAGCGCGGGCGCTCAATGTTCGACGCCCGCCACAGGTTTGTATTGAGTTATCAGTGGAGCCTTCCCTTCTGGCGCCAGGCTCAAACGTGGTACCAGCACATTCTCGGCGGATGGCAACTCAATGGCATCACTACCCTAATGAGCGGCACACCGTTCACCGTTTTCGATTCGCGAGACGTGTCCCTGCAGGGCGGTGCGCCGGAGATTACTGGGTTTTCGGCCAATCGACCCGATCTGATTGGCAATCCCAATTCCGGCCCCCATACGGTATCCCGCTGGTTCAATACCAGCGCCTTCCAGGCCCTTACTCCCGATCCAAATTCTCCTGTTCAGCAGTTTGGCAATGAAGGCCGCAATGTGGTGCAGGGCCCTGACTTCATGCAGTGGGATTTTTCCGCCCTCAAGAACATCCGGGTGGCGGAAGGCAAGCAGTTCCAGTTCCGCGGGGAGATTTTCAATCTATTCAATCACCCCAATTTCCGGCTGCCGGATAGCGACATTAGCTCTCCTACCTTCGGTCAGATCCAGGGAGCTTTGCCACCCAGGCTTGTCCAATTTGCCTTGAAGTTTCTGTTCTGAAGAGACGGGAATCAGGCAGTTTCTCCAAAGGCGATTTCACTCTGCTTGTTTGAGGTTTGCCATGCGGGGGGCTTAACGATAAAGATGCGCGACGCACAACCTCTCCATGACGGAGTTAATCCAAGTGCCGGGGGAAAAGAATGCCGGCAAGAAAGAAGAGCAGATCACGCAAGAAGTCAGGGCGCCGCTACAGTAGAGGTGCAAGCAAGACCGTCGGGAGCGCCATGCGCCGCAGAAAACGCGGCACGCTTCGCTCGGGAAAGCGAGGTAAAGCGGGTCGGGTGAAAAGCCGCAAGCAGGCAATTGCAATTGGGCTCTCGGAAGCGCGTAAGAAGGGCGCAAAGGTTCCACCAAAGAACAAGTAGGAGTCAGCGCGACCGAATTATTGCGGGACCCTTAACACCACTACCGTGACATCATCGTGCTGACCGGCACGACTAGAGAACTGTTTCAGGCTCTCGAACAGGTATTCCAAGGACTCACCCGCCGATCGGTGCCGGCATCGATCCCACGTCTCCAGGATTTTACCTTCACCGAACTCAATCCCCTCGGCATTGCACAATTCATGCACGCCATCGGTGGCAAATAGCACGCTGTCCCCGGGAAAGAGTTGCGCAGTGTGCTCTTCGTAGGTGGCGTTCGGGAACATTCCGGAGGGTAATCCTCCTTCGCCAAGTGGCTGGCAACTGCTCTTGGATACCAGAAGTGGGCGAGGCAGTCCGGCGTTGGAAAATTGAAGTGTGCGAGTTATCGGGTCAAAGACCGCATACAACGTCGAGCAGAAGCGGCCCGTCATGGGGCGCTGCAGGAGGCGCTCGTTGAGCAAGGAGAGCACGCGTGCGGTGGCCGTGCCGGTCTTATGGATGCCGCGCAGGGCTCCCATCACCAGAGCGCCATACAGGGCTGCCGGCAAACCCTTTCCCACTACGTCGCCCATATACAGCCCGACAAAACCGTTGGGTAAGCGGAAGAAATCAGCAAAGTCGCCGCTCACTTCGAAAAAAGGCGAATAACGAAAGGCAAACTCGAAGGAGTGTTCGGCGAGAGGAGCGCTCGGCAACAGTGAAACTTGGAGAACTTGCGCTTCGCGCAGGTGCTGCTCGCAATCGCGGCACCGGACACCGTTATTGGTAGGGTTTTCCAGGACGACGTCGGATTCCAGACCTTCCATCTGCGTGCCTGCTGACTTTTGCATCGACAAAAACGGTGCTTGCTTTAGTCTTCATTGATCCTTAAGAGATTAAGTTCCACTTTGGGAGAGGGTGCAAAGCCGCAGTTCGTGCGACTCGAAGCGACGAGTGCGTGCTTGCAAAAAATTCTGGGAGAACCTGTGGTTCTCCCAGTAACGGTTCTACTTGTTGACCGCAGGCGGTGGGATCAGTTCGGCCAGTCGTGCATCTTGCCGGATAGTAGCGAACTCTTCGTCTCTATAAACGTCCGTCAGATTGTGAAAGCCCTCTTCCTTAGCTTTTCTCAGGCATTCGAGACAACGTTCGATATCGCCACGTTTTGCGAACAACTTAGCCAACACATAAGAATATTTGGCGCGATCTTCGGGAGATGAAATCTTGGCAGAAACGCCGCCGTGGGTGGACCGCAATAGGACCTCAGGATCCAACTCCAAGGCACGCGTGTATTCTGCGATTGCACGCTCAAGCTTGTTCTGGGCGAACCAGGCAGTGCCTAAATTACTGTGGATAGAGGCATTTGCTTCGCTCAAAGCCAGTGCCTTTTTGTAATATTTCACCGCCCGTCCGTAATTCTTCTGCATGTAGGCAATTACGCCAATGTTGTTGAAGGCTTGAGCATATTTGCTATCGAATTTCACCGCGCGAGTGAAATGGTACTCCGCAGAACTAAGCTGGCCAATCTGCAGCTCCGCGATTCCAATCTTGTTGTATAAGACGGCATTCTTCGGTTGTCTCTGCAGGCCGGCATTGTAGTATCGAATTGATTCTTCGTAGTTCTTCTGCATACGCAGGATGTCCCCTCTGGCTTCCAGTTGTGCAACCGTCATTTGCGACATTGGCAGGCTGGGTGGCTGGGACTCCGATGCTGAACTGCCGGAATTGTCAGCCCGCAAAGCAGCGGAAAGAGCCAAGAGGATTCCAATAAGCCATAGTCTCCGCATATATGCCTCCTTGGCCGGAGTTGCGCCACCGAACCGGGCTTTGTCTATTGGGTCGGAAAGCCTGCTCACAGCCGAACTCCTTATTGCAGAAGACAAGGCAGTACACAACGTTATAGCCGCTACCACACTGTTAAAGGCAGACGCTTTAGGGGGGACTTGTGGCCAATGCTCACAGACCCACGCTGTAGCAGACTGTAAACACTAACTTAGTGCTGACCGTCCCATTCTGGCCCTTTCCGAGGGTTACGGCGGCTGTTACCTCACTCTTCACGGTTACATGCGAGCTAGACTCTAGACAGGAACCCGCGAATGGCTGTCCTTCAAGAGTCCGTGGAAGCGGAACGAGCTGAACTCCAGAGAGTTCTGCAGTCAGAGGCGTTTGTCCGCGCGCCTGCCCTCTCGCACTTGCTTTCCTATCTCTGCGAGAAGTGGTTCGCGGGTGAAGGTGAGCAGATTAAGGAGTACTCCATTGCGGTAGAGGTTTTTGGCCGCGGCGCCTCCTTCGACCAGGATTCCGATTCTATTGTCCGGGTACAAGCCAACCGGCTTCGTAGGCGCTTAGCAGAGTACTACGCGGGAGACGGCGCAGGTCACACTCTCCACATTTCAATTCCCGTAGGACAGTACGTGCCACAGTTTGCAGTCGCGGGGGAGTCTTCCCAGGCAACCAAGCCCGTGCCGGATTCTCAAAAACCTGTAGCGGGCGATGCCGTCAGATGGAGGTCAAACGTGTGGCGCTGGTTCATTCCAGCCGCCATTGCCTCTGTTGTGGTTGGTATCGGCCTTCTGATCTTTCTTCCCAGGACGAAAACAACTGTGCCGGCATATCCCCAAAGGTCCGCGTCCGCTGTGAGTGAGGCTCCAATCGGATTGCCAGTCGGCGACGAGGTCCGAATTCTTGCAGGGAGTACCCACAACTATGTTGATCGTGCCGGAAAAGTATGGAGCGCCGACCGGTACTTTTCCGGCGGAATGCTGGTTCGTAGTCCCGTGAGGCATATCTGGCGGACGCTTGATCCGGAAATTTACCGCTCCAGCCGCCAGGGCGATTTCAGCTATGACATTCCACTGAAGCCCGGCAATTATGAGCTGCGGCTGCACTTTGCCGAAACTTATTACGGTCCTGAGGATTCGGGCGGCGGCGAGGGCAGCCGCATTATGGCCATCAACGTCAACGGCAAAACGCTGCTCAATGATTTTGACGTGGTGGCCGATGCTGGCGGCAGCAGGACCGCCGACGAGAAGGTGCTGGTTGACGTTACCCCGGCGGGAGACGGCCTGCTGCACTTGAACGTCTCCTCCCTGCACGGAGGACGCGGAATGCTGTCGGGAATTGAGATTGTCCCGGGAGTGCGCGGCCGAATCCGTCCCGTTCGTATCGTTATGCGCGACAGCTCTTACTATTCCGACGACAGCCGCTGGTGGGCTCCGGACCAGTATTTCAAAGGAGGGCAGTTGGCGGTTCGTGCAGGATCGGTGGCGGGCGCCGATGACCAGGAATTGTACGAGAGCGAGCGTTGGGGAAACTTCTCTTACGCCATCCCCGTACCGCCGGGACGATACACAGCAGTGCTCCACTTTGTGGAGCGGCGCTTTGGGGTCGGTAATCGCGACAGCTACGTGGGTCCACCGCATGAAGCCGCAGGTGGCCTGGGTAGCCGGGTGTTCAACGTGGTTTGCAATGGGCGAGTGGTGGTGCGAGATTTAGACCTTTTGAAAAATGCGGCGGAAAACCAGCTCCTGACGCGCAAGATCACGGGGCTGGAGCCTAACTCGCAAGGCAAGCTACTGTTCGAATTCGTTCCCGTCAGAGATTACGCAACAGTCAGCGCCATCGAAATTCTGCCAGAGTAGGTAACGAGAGTGCCCTGGCTGATCCGGGATGGCAACAACCCTCCTCTCTTTTCCTCCTTTGATTTATCCTGTGGCGCCACCAAGGGATTTCGACGGAGAACTGCGTGATTCCAAGGAATTGCCGTTTCTGGCTTGTGTTTTGCTCTGCCCTCGCCTACCTGATCCCGCTTGCAGTTGCTGCGCAACAGTACCCCGAGAGCCTGTATCAGGAGATGCGCTGGCGCATGATCGGGCCCTTTCGCGGCGGACGCACCCGGGCAGCTACCGGCGTGCCCAGCCAGCCAAACGTGTTCTACATCGGCGTAGTCAATGGCGGGGTCTGGAAAACGGAGGATTACGGTCGAACTTGGTCTCCGATTTTTGATGCCCAGCCTACACAATCGATCGGCGACATTGTCGTAGCGCCGTCTGATCCCAACACTCTCTATGTCGGCAGCGGAGAAGGCTTGCATCGCCCCGACCTGTCGGTTGGAGATGGGATCTACAAATCCATCGATGGGGGAAAGACTTGGACTCAGCTTGGACTGCGAGATGCGCAACAGATTCCCGCGCTTGCGATTGATCCACACGATCCTAACCGGGTATTTGCCGCTGTTCTAGGACATCCTTATGGACCTAACACCGAGCGAGGCATTTTCCGCTCCACCGACGGCGGCCAAACCTGGCAAAAGGTGCTCTACAAGGACGAGAACACGGGCGGCGCGGATGTCGAAATCGATCCCTCGAATCCAAGAATTGTTTACGCCTCGCTTTGGGAAGCCCGCCTGGGCCCTTGGGAGGACGGCAACGAATACAGCGGAATCGGAGGAGGACTTTTCAAGTCAACCGACGGAGGCACAACCTGGAGGCCGTTGAAAAATGGGTTGCCTGCGGATCTGGTGCAGATTCACGTAGCTATTGCCAGCAGTCAGCCTAATCGGTTGTACACCGTATTCTCCACCACCACGAGCAGCACCTATGGGTCCGGCAAGGGGCTGGGCTTCTATCGCTCCGATGACGGAGGCGAGAACTGGTACAACGCGACCAGCGATCCGCGTCCGGCGATGAAGATCGGAGGCGGCGATCTGCCGATGATCAAGGTGGATCCCACGAATCCGGATGTGGTGTACAGCACCAGCATTGTCACTGTGCGCTCGACCGACGGTGGCAAAACCTGGACCAGCATCCGCGGCGCTCCCGGCGGGGACGACTACCAGAACATTTGGATCAATCCGAACAATCCCAACATTATTCTTCTGGTCGCCGACCAGGGGGCCATCGTCAGCGTGAACGGCGGACAGACCTGGAGTTCCTGGTACAACCAGCCTACCGCGCAGCTTTATCACGTGACCACCAGCAATACGTTTCCCTACCGGGTCTGCGGAGGACAGCAGGAGAGTGGCTCAGTGTGCATTTTGAGCCGCGGCAATGATGGGGAAATCACGTTTCGCGATTGGCATCCGGTGGGAGTCATTGAGTACGGCTATGCGGCTCCGGACCCGCTCGATCCAGAGATCGTGTATGGGGCCGGGAGAAACGAGGTCAGCCGCTTTCACTGGAGCACGGGCCAGGTAGAAAACGTTACGCCCATTCCCATTCGTGGTGAAACATATCGCACCGAGCGCACCGAGCCGATCATGTTCTCGCCCGTCGATCCTCATATCCTGTACTACGCGGCGAATGTGTTGTTCATATCGCGCGATGGTGGAAGGACGTGGGAAACAATCAGCAGCGATTTATCGCGGCAGCATCCGGGCGTTCCCTCCAGCCTGGGAAAGATGGCTGCGAAGGACCCCAAAGCAGATAAGCAGCGCGGGGCGATCTATGCGCTGGCTCCTTCTTTCCGCGACGTCAATATTCTTTGGGCAGGCACCGACGATGGCCTGGTTTGGCGGACGCGAGACGGCGGAAAGAACTGGAAGGACATCACACCTCCAGAGCTGACTCCGTGGAGCAAAGTAACCCAGATCGCCGCCTCGCGTTTCGATGACGACACAGCCTACGTCTCGGTGAGCCGCCTGCGCATTGACGATCTGCGTCCTTATCTCTACCGCACACATGACGCAGGAAAGACGTGGCAGCGGATCGTTTCTGGACTTCCGGAAAATGCCCCTGTCAATGCTGTACGCGAAGATCCGGTGCGCAAAGGGTTACTGTTTGCGGCAACGGAAACGGGCGTGTGGGTTTCTTTTGATGAGGGCGACCATTGGCAGTCGTTGCAGTTGAACCTGCCGCGCAGTTCCGCCCGTGATTTGTGGATTCACGACGATGATCTGATTGTTGCCACACACGGAAGGTCCTTCTGGATTCTGGACGACATCACGCCGCTGCGACAGCTCAGCAGCCAGCTAATGCATGAGTATGCCTATCTCTTCCAGCCGCAGACTGCCTATCTTGTACGGCGCAACACCAATACGGATACTCCCCTGCCGACCGATGAGCCCGCGGGGCAGAATCCGCCGGCTGGGGCTATCCTCGATTATTTCCTGGCAGCGGCTGATGACGCAGTATTGGAAATCGTTGATTCACAAGGCAAGTCAGTGCGCCGCTATTCGAGCAAGGACACTCCCGAAATCACAGAAGAGGAGCTCGACAAACAACTGATCCCGCTCTACTGGATCCGCATGCCGCAGAGCCTTCCCATTATGCCTGGCATGCACCGCTGGGTGTGGGATTTGCATTACCCTGCGCCGCTCTCTGCGCGTCACGAATACCCGATTGCTGCCACTCCTCACGACACGCCACGAGTCCCACTGGGGCCGCTGGCTCTGCCAGGGCAGTACACGGTGCGTCTCACAGTCCGTGGTCGTTCTTACGCCCAGCCGCTGACGCTGAAGATGGATCCGCGGGTCAAGACGCCGATGGCCGACCTGGAGCAGCAGTTCAAGCTCCAAATGAGGCTGGCTTCCATGCTCTCGGACAGCTCGCGGGCGCTCCTGGAAGCTCGCTCCGCGACTCGTCAACTCGAAAAACTGCCCAAAGATGTGGGCGGAACACAGGGTGAATCGATTCGGGCTTTTGAGAAAAAGCTAACGGCGGTTGTGGAAGGTCCGAAGGATTCGGGCGCGAATAGTCCGGCGGAGCCGAACCTCGAGCAGGTCAACAGCGACATCTATGCGCTTTACGGCAGCGTAGGCCAGGCGGATGTGGGCCCCACCATAGCGCAAGTGGATGCTGTCGAAGTCGCCCAACGCAGTCTTTTTGCCGTAGAGAAGAGCTGGAACGATCTGAAGGGTGCAGATTTGCAGGAATTAAATCGGCAACTGCGGCAGGCCAACCTGCCAGAGATTCGGCCTGAGCAGGATTTGAAGGCAGGCGAGGGCGGGGGAAATGAATAGTAGTCTGGGGCTCCCGAATCCCAGCGCAGGAACGGGCTCTCCATTCACTCGGATAAGTAGTCAGAAGCTATCGGCTATCCCAATAAATCGGTTTTGAAACCTAGTATTTTTTCACTATTGTGTGGCTCCCTGAGTCCCAGTAGAGTGCGCACATATTGTTCGTCTCCATAACTGGTGAGCCTCCACTCCGTGCCCCTAAATTAGGCTCATCAGAGCGTTGAGGTACCCAGCCAGCATCCCTGGCCGCTGGCTGGGATTTCTTTTTGTATCTGAGATCCGCTAGAACTCACTCACGCTGCCTGTCGATCGCGCGTTAAGTAGAAATGCACCGCCGGGGTTACGATTAGCGAAAGAACCATGGAGATGAGAATCCCTCCGATAACGGCGATTGCCAGAGGCTGCAGCATCTGGGATCCGGCGCCCAGCGCCAGCGCGAGCGGCAGCATCCCAGCCACCGATGCCAGCGCGGTCATCACAATCGGTCGCAGTCTGCGGCGTCCTGCCTGAATCATGGCTTCTTCTGCTGAAAAGCCGGCTGCTCGGAACTTCTGATCAGCATCGAGCAACAAGATTCCATTCTTGGCAACGATGCCGACAACCATGATCAGCCCCATAAACGAAGCGATGTTGAAGGTAGTGCGGGTGATCAGCAGGGCAAAAAATACGCCCGACGTCGATAGCAATGCCGAAGCGAGTATGGCCAAGGGAGCCGAGAAGGTGCGGAATTCAAACAGCAGGACGAGAAAAAGCAGCATCAGCGCGAGAAATAGAACTAGCACCAGATCCCGGAAGGAGCTCTGCTGCAATTCGTAAGTTCCACCGTATTGAACCCGGATCGACGATGGCAGGTGAAGGCCAGCCACGGCTTTCTTCACCGCCGCAATACCGCTGCCCAAATCACGTCCTTCCAAGCGAGCGGTAACCGCCACGTCGCGCTGAAGATTCTCGCGTCTGATCTCAGTCTGTCCCGGGAGTTCGCTAAGGCTGGCTAGAGAGCCTAGGGTTGCAGTCTTGCCGGTGCTGCTGGTCAGCAACGTGTTCTTCATCGCGTCGAGTGAAGTCCGATTCCCCTCCGGAAAACGCACGCGAATCGTGTAGGCGCGATCGTTGACGATGACCGGAAGCGCGGCAGGCTCGCCTTCCAGAATTGCGGCAGCGTCCGTGGCAACTTCCTCGGGCGTAAATCCGGCGCGCGCGGCGATGAGCGGATTTACCTGGAACATCACTGCCGGGCCGCTGATTGTGTTCTCAATCCCGTCTAGCACATCCACTACACCAGGGATCTTGCGAATCGAATCAGCTAGCCGCGGCGCCCACTGGCGAAGCAGTTCAGGATCGGCAGAAAACAACTTGATTTCGATGGGCTCGGGTGCGCTGGTCAGGTCGCCGATCATGTCTTGCAGCACCTGGATGAATTCGACATTAATCGCAGGCTCCTGTGCGGCAATCTTGGCACGCACATCGGAGATCACTTCTTCGATGTCTCGATCCCGCTTGCCTTTCAGCTTTACGGAGATGTCCCCAGTGTTGGCTTCCGTCACCGCAGCGAGCCCTAACTGCAGGCCGGTGCGGCGCGAGGTGCTTTCAACCTCGGGTATTCCGCGAAGCATTTGCTCTATGTGTGTGAGAACGCGATTGGTCTCCTGCAGCGAGCTGCCCGCGGGCATGATGTAGTCGATGACAAAGCCGCCTTCATCCATCTCCGGCAAAAGGTCGGAGCCAAGCGCGTGATAGGACAGGTAAGAGATCACGATCAAGCCTGCCGCCAGTCCGGCCAGCCAGCGAGGATGCTCGAGGGCGCGCTTCACCCATTTCTCATAAAAGCTGATGACGCGGCCAAAAAAGCCCCGCATTGACGCTTCTTCGGCCGCCAGCAGGCGTTCGGTCTCCGATGAGGAGGCGGAGAGGGCTTTCAAAATGTCCTCAGGTGGAGCGGCGGCTCTCCTGCGCACAAAATACTGGCTCAAATTTGGGGTCCAGGTGAGCGCCAGCGCCAGCGAACTGAACAATGCCACCGCCATGGTGACTGCCAGGGCGCGGAAGAAGGTCCCGGTAACGCCGGTAATCGAAATCAAGGGAAGGAAGACGACAACCGGGGTGAGAGTCGAGCCAACAAGGGGAATAGTGATTTCGTGAAGTGCGCTGTGAATGGCCTCCAGACGAGACTGCCCGGCATCGCGATGCAAAGTGATGTTCTCGACAACAACGATGGCGTCGTCGATCACCAGGCCTACGGCGGCGGCCAGGCCGCCCAGAGTCATCAGATTGAAACTCTCGCCGAGGACTTTCAGAAAGATGAGGGTGATGAGGATCGTAACCGGAATCACCAATCCAGCCACGACGGAGCTGCCCCAATCGCGAAGGAATAGCACAAGAATTACCGAGGCCAGCACGAGGCCGAGCAGGATGGCATCCCGCACGCTCTTGATCGATTCGCGCACGATCGTAGATTGATCGTAAAACGACTGAATCTGAATACCGGGCGGGAGTGAGCGGCGAATGTCTTCGACCTCGGCGTGGACTGCGTCGGCAACCGCTACGGTGTTGCTATCCGGTTGACGATTGATGTTGAGCAGTACCCCCGGCTTTCCGTTGGCGGTAACGATCGTGTATTGGGGTTTGACCGACTGGCTGACCGAAGCGACATCTCCAATGTGGATGGGAATGCCCGCCTGCGTTGACTTGATCACGATATTGGAAATCTGCGCGGGATCGCGAACTTGTCCGTTGATCAAGCCCAGATACAACTGGTGATTTTGCTCGAGCAGTCCGGGCGAGTCGATGAGGTTGGTGCGCCGGACAGCATCGAGAATCTCCGTAACCGTGGTGCTGGCAGCCAGAAGCTTAGCGGGATCGGGAGTGATCTCGAACTCGGGAACCTGGCCTCCCTGAACGATCACCGTCGATACGCCATTTAAGCGATTCAGGCGCGGCTTCAGGTCATAGGTTGCGAGCTCCCAGAGCTGCGATTGGGGAACAGAATCGGACGTCAGGCTGTAGCCAAGGATAGGAAAGGAAGCAAAAGTGAGCCGATTGCTTACTATCTTCGCAGTTGGCGGCAGGGACGACTGGACACGCGCCACAGCCGAGTCGACCAGTTGTAGTGTCCGGAACATGTCGACGTTCCAGTCGAAGAACAGATTAATTTCGGCGGAGCCGCGGCTGGTTGTGGAACGCACTTGCTGCAAACCGGGGACGCTGTTCACCGCTTCTTCGAGCGGACGGGTAATGGTAACCAGCATCTGGTCGATCGGCATCACCCCGTTATCGACGCCGATGACAATGCGGGGAAAATTCGTCGACGGAAAAACCGCGATGGGGATACTGAATGCGAGATAAACGCCGATGAGCGCGGCCGCAATAATAAGGAAGATGACCGGGCCGGAGAATCGTGCAAACCAGTAGGTTCGAGGCGGAGCTTCCTCGACCCGCGCCTCTGTTTTCGGCTTGGGATTGTCGCTCATCTCAGGGTTCGGCGCCTTTCGACTCAGTGGCAGCGGTCGTGTTCCACTGGACTTTAGTGTTGTCTGGTAAACCGTAAGCTCCGTTGGTCACCACGCGGTCTCCCGCCTTCAGCCCAGACACGATCTGCACTTCGTTCCCCTGTCGAATGGCCGCCTGAACCTCCTGCTGATGAGCTCGCTGATCCGGCCCGACGCGCATCACCGAATCGCCACCATTGGCCAACTTCAGCAGAGCGGATGCCGGTATCACCGTGGCATCCGCAACTCGCTGCGCTACGATCGATAGCTGTACCGTAGTGCCCGGTCGTAATTGCTGAGCCGGATTTGCGGCTTGCACCCAAATCTCAACCGTAGTGCTGTTGGGATCGGTCGCCGGGCTGACGATGGTCACAGTGCCAGGAATTTGTTCCGAGATCCCTGGGGCAGTGATCGACGCATGATCACCTGGTTTCAGCAAGGCAGCCTGCTCCTCCGGAACATGAGCTCGGGCGACGACTTGGGAGGTATCCATCACGGTAATCAGAGGCGTCCCAGCCGGGGCCATTTCTCCCGCATATAGTGGCCGGTCAGTGATCACGCCACTGATGGGGCTGCGGATTTCGGTGTATCCGAACTGAGCCTCAGAGCCCATGTATTTGCCCTTGGCGGAGGTCAATTGGCCGGCAGCTGATTTCAGCTCCTGCTGTTTGCCAACCGATTGCAGGGCGGTCTGATGCTTTTGGGCGATCTCATAGGCATTGCGAGCTTGAACGTATGCCACTTCGGCAGCATCGACGTCTTTGCGGGCGATGGCGCCTTGGGCAAGGAGATTTTTTCGGCTCTCATAAATCTTTTGTTGGGCATCGAGAGTGTCCTTGGCGGCCTGCACATCCAGTTCAGCTTTTTGCCATTCCTCTGGAAGAGTCGCCTTGGTAGCGCTTTCGTAAGCCGCCTGGGCCTGCTCGTATGCGCCTCTGTTCTCTACTGTGGCGGCAGCCAGATCGCGATTTTCAAGCACCGCCAGCAATTGGCCGGCGTGAACTTTACCTCCCCGCTGCACAAAGAACTGGCGAACCGGAGCGGAGACCTTGGGTGTCAGGGCAGCCTGCTTGAGAGGAAACAATACTGCCTCAGTCGAGACCACCTGTTCGATGGGCTTCTGTACGGCCAGGGCTGTTTGTACGGCTACGACCGGTTCTTTCTCTGCTGGTTCATGGGAACAGGCCGTCAGGACAATGGCAGCCGTACCCGAGATCAGCGGGACTATGGTGCGTTTAAGCGACCGCTTCAACCGTTTGTGTTTTGTCATGCTCATTTGCGGTCGCAACCGATCAGAAGCTCCCTGTTATAGTCTGCAAGTTGGCAAGCGACACACGATAACGGACCTGCGCGTCGTCGAACGCGGCTCGCGTCATCACGAGAGTATTCTGCGCGTCCACCACCTCCAGCACCGTCGCTTCCCCAGCCCTGTATCGCAGGGTGGTCAGGCGCAAGCTCTCGGCCGCCAACTCGGCTGAGCTTCGCAGCGTCTCGAGTTCGTTGCGAGCCGCATCCGCATCGGCATAGAAAGTGCGGAGATTCGCGATCAGCTCGCGTTGAGCAAAGCTCAGTTCGACGCGCGCCTGGTCGCGCTTCAGTTGCGCCTGTCGCACTTTGCTCTGGGTGGCTCCCCAACTCCACACCGGAATAGTGAGCATTGCTGAGGCGGCATATCCCAGGTTCTGAATTTGGCCGGTGTAGGTAGCGAAATGGACAGCATCGATTCCATACCAGGCATCCAGGGTAAGAGTAGGCAGGTGCGCTGCCCAGGCGATCTGCACGTCACGATTTGCAACATCCAGAGCCGACACCGCGGCCCGCAGGTCAGGGTTATTCTGAGCGCCCATTCTCTGGACTTCGTCAAAGCCGGGTAGGGCGGGGGCCAGTCGGAGGTCATCGACGACAGAGAAGTTCTCCTCAAAGTTTGGAAATAGCATTACGGCAAGCGCCAGCCGCGTCTTTTCGATATTTAGGTTCGCTTCCCGTAAATCGCGTTGACGATCGTTGAACTGCAATTGAGCCTTGATCACGTCGGAATGCGCGACCTCACCGCCGTTCTCAAGTTCCTGAGTAATCTTGAGAAATCGCTGGGCTTCGGAGAAAGCTTGCTGCGAGTCGGCGTACTTGCGTTGAGCAACCACTAGGCTGTAGTAGGCCTGAACAACAGTAACGACCAGACCGCGTGAGGCGATCTCCTGCTTAGCACGCGCCAACGCCAGGGCCGCAGACGAGCGGCGATAGGCAGCGATTTGCGCCGGACCGAGATTCAAAACCTCGTGCGCGTTTCCTTGACTCAGATATTCATGAACCGCGTTGTTGGCGATGAACACGCCGGTGGGTGTTCCGTTGCCTTCGGTGTAGAGATACTGGGTGGTGTAGTTGATTGCCGGAAGCAGGGCAGCGCGAGTCTGGACACGATCTTCGCGAGCCACACCCACGTCGGTGATTGCGGCGCGAAGCAATGGATTGTTGGCGCGCGCCAGCGCGAGGGCGTCGCTCAGAGTAATGGTACGCGGCGCGCCGGGGGTTGGGGGAACCGCGGGATCAGGGGGCGCGGGGCCGGTCTGTGTCGCTGCGGGCGGCATTTGAGGTTCCGCTTGAGCCGCTGGGATGGGCAATTGCAATTGAACAGCCGCAGAATTCGCCACCAGACTCCGCAGATCGGTGGTTTGTGCCAGAGAGAGTGGAAGAATCGAAACCAGGATACTTACAGAAACCAATGTGTATTTCACGTGCTCTCCAGAGCGCTAACAAACCTCTTGTCACACCTGTCCAGAGTTGTTCGATTCCTGCCCCATCCTTGCAGTTGGTTTGTCCATCCTTTCCCCAATCCGGATGAGCAATGAGTTTCCCAGAGCGACCTCTCCGCAGCCAGAATAGCCCGTGTTTATGAGCCTTTTCTGAATCAGGGATGAAAATCTATTCATGTTCAACCTTGCCGGCAGCGGTATGATTCTGTCCACAGGACCCGGAGCAGGTATCCTCCAGCTTCGGACGTGCAGAATCGGGTTTCTGTCACACATGCGGATTTTGCTGGTTGAAGACGAACCGAAAGTACGGGACTTCGTGGTGCGAGGCCTGACGGCCGAACGATATGCGGTTGACAGTGCCGAAGACGGGGAAAAAGGGCTGCAACTGGCTTCCAGCTATCACTACGACTTGATCATTTTGGACCTGATGCTGCCGAGGGTCGACGGCGCCGAAGTGTTGAGGCGCATTCGAAGCCGGGACGCAAATGTACCCGTATTGGTTTTGACGGCCAGGGACGCGGTTCACGACAAAGTCCTGACATTCGAAGCTGGAGCGGATGATTACCTGACCAAGCCTTTCGCTTTTGCCGAACTTTTGGTCCGCACCAAGGCATTGTTGCGGCGCGGCCCCGTCAGCCGGGCGAGTTCAGCGCGAATTGCGGACCTGGAACTGGATCGCCTCACCCAGCAGGTCAAGCGTTCCGGGAAGCGCATTGACCTGACCGGCAAGGAATATGCGTTGCTGGAATATCTGATGCTGAATGCGGGAAGGGTGCTCTCCCGCCACATGATCATCGAACATGTCTGGGACCAGAGCTTCGACGGCCTCACGAACATTGTCGATGTTTACGTGCGTCATCTTCGCAATAAGGTGGATGAAGGCTTCGAACCAAAACTGATTCAGACCGTGCGGGGTGTTGGCTACACGATTCGCGAGGCAGGCAACGGATGAACCGCCGATCTTTGCGATTTCGAGTGATCAGCTGGTATGCAGGGATCTTTACTGCCTCCTTCCTGTTCTTTGGCGCTGGAATCTACGCTGGACTCCGCAGTTACCTGATGTGGAACTTGCGGAGCTCACTCGCGGCCGATGCCCGCTCGATTGGCGAGAAGCTGCTGGATGATGCGGCCGCGCGGGGAAACGGCTACGTTACCGAGGAGATCGAGGAAAGCTTTGCTCCCGAGGTCAACTCCCGCCTGATTCGGGTAACCCGCAACGATGGCTCCGTCGTATACCAATCCGCGCCACCCGCAGATCACAGCTTCGATCCGAGCCGGATCGTGGGCGTGCCCATCCAGCAGTGGTTACATGCGAATTCAGGCTTCAGCTGGGAAGTTGAAACAAGCTCGCTGCCCGTCTTTGTGTATTCCTATCCCTATCGCGCTCAGGATGGTTGGAGCTATCTGATCGAAATCGGCACTACGCATCAGCAGATCCGCTCTACTCTGAATGGATTGCTGTTGCTGTTCGGGATCGGGCTGCCGGTGATGCTGGCAGCGGCCTGCTTGGGCGGATTCATCGTAATGAAGAAGGCGCTGGTGCCGGTGCGAATCATCACTGAAACAGCGGAGCAGATCAGCTTGCTGAGGGCCGAGGAACGCTTGCCAGTGGCGCCGACTGGCGACGAACTCGAGCACTTGTCGCGGGCCCTGAATCGAATGCTCGACCGCCTGGAAGACGCGTTCCAGCATATACGCCGCTTCTCGGCAGACGTCTCCCATGAACTGCGCACGCCGCTGACGATTATCCGTGGGGAACTGGAATCGCTGATGCGGCACTCGAGCCCGGCATCACGTGTGCAGGAAATCGCCGGCAATTGCCTGGAAGAGGTTGAACGGCTCACACGCATCATCGATCAGTTGCTGGCGCTCTCGCGTCTGGATGCCGGAGATGACAGCCTTCCTAAGGAGGTGATCGATCTCGGGGAACTAGTCAAATCCACTGCGGACCAGATGCAATTGATGGTGGAAGAAAAAGGGCTGGCGCTTGTAAGTAAATTGCAAGCCGACGTGCTGGTCCAGGGCAATCCCTCAAGATTCAAGCAGATTGTGGTCAATCTGTTGGACAACGCAATCAAATACACTCCTGAAGGTGGAACTATCGAAGTTACCGTAGGATCTGATGGTCCCAAGGCTTTTCTTGAGATTTCCGATTCCGGGATTGGCATCCCCCACGAGGCCCTTCCGCACATATTCGATCGCTTCTACCGCGTTGACAAAGCCCGCTCTCGCGAAACCGGTGGAAGCGGCCTGGGATTGTCGATTGTGAAGTCGATCGCAGCGGCCTATGGGGCCGAGGTCAAGGTCACCAGTTCTCCCGGTCAAGGCACGCGCGTGCGGCTCGAGGCGGCACGAGTCTGGAGTGAGGCCGCCACCACCGGACCCAAGGTGGAGACTTATGTGCCTGCGGGATGGGCCGCGCCGAGATGAAGATCGAGGGTTAGCTGCCGGTGATCTGATTCCCCATTTCCCGCACTGAACCCATGGCACGGGAAGCGTTGTCACGAACTTCTTGGTAACGCTCACGAGCCGTCTCCGCCATATCTCCATAGCGCTGACGGCCAGCTTCCGCGAGATCGCTCGCCCGATCGGAGATCTGCCTCCTCATCTTTTTTCCGGTCATCGGTGCAAACAACAATGCCAAACCAACTCCCATTCCCAGCCCTGTTAAGAAGGCCTTCATTTTCTTTCCTCCTATAAATGCTGATGCTAAGGTGCAGCCATGATAGTAAAGGTTGGCTGAAGAGAGATTCTGTCATCGGGTCGGTGTGTCCCTGTGGGAAACTTGTAGTAATGCGTTGGTTTTCTGGTGGATGTTAGCCAGCGATGCTGGTTGCCGACGATTCCGCAAATGATCGTAGGCCACGGCTCGAAGATTGTTTGACCTGCACTGGTTTGGTTTCTTCTCTGGCCGCCAACGAAGAAATTTCGTGCCGTGGCGAAAACGACCGCCGGAGAAATGATCGTATTGCACCTCGCACACGAGTTTTAACTCAAGTGCTTTCCATTCATCGGATCGCCGCGTGCTCCAGCGGCTAGGACCTCCCGGAGCCTTTCCGCTAAAACCCGGACCGCCGATCAGCGGTTCTACAACTGACTTTAGTTCCTTGCGCTGTTCCGAATTGAAACTGGAAGTGAAGCCGACGTGATCCAGCAAGCCTTCCTCGTTGTACAGGCCGAGCAGGAGTGATCCGATGCCTCCTTTTTCGGCGTAGCGAAAACCTCCTACCACGCAATCGGCTGTACGAATGCGCTTGATTTTCACCATGGCACTGCGTTCACCAGAGCGATAGGGCTCGTCAACACGTTTGGCAATGATTCCGTCGAGACCCATGGCGGCCAGGTCGCGCATCCAGCGCGCAGCCTGTTCGAGTTCTGGGGTTCAGGGGAAAGGCGAATTTTGTCAGTCGCGGTTAGCGGCTTAAAAAAATGTTCCAGCTTCTGCCTCCGCTCCCCGAGTGGCAGTGTAACCAGCAATTTCCCCTGACTATCTACCAGCAGATCGAAGCACAGCATGGTGGCCGGTATTTCCTTGGACAGCTTTCGAATGCGTGATTCTGCCGGATGGATGCGTAATAAAAGGTTGTCAAACGAAAGCTGCTCGCCGGAAGAAATGACGATTTCGCCGTCGAGCACAAATCTCTTGTGGGGCAATTCCGCTAATGCAGCCACCAATTCTGGAAAATACCGGCCCAGCGGTTGTCCTGCCTTCGAGTGAAGCAGGACTTCATCTCCATTTCGGAAAGCCAGGCAGCGAAATCCGTCCCACTTGGGCTCATACAGCCAGCCGGGACCTTCGGGAATCTCGCTCACAGATCTGGCATCGGCGGGAGGATACGGCGGCCGAATCGGCAGTTGAATATCGGGAAATGGCTGTTGCAGTTCCTCGGACGCCAGAGCTCCGAGGCGGACCGAGTCTGCAGACTCTTGGGCGGACGAGGAAGGTCTTCTTGGCATCAGCCGTTCGATGCAAGCAACAAGAGCTTCGGCTACCCAGAAAACAACCGGCCTGGAAAATGCGCTAACGTTCGAAGCTGTTGATTACTTCGCGGATGGTGTCCGCAGAGTAAACGATGCCCAGCCCGATGCGTTCATAGGACTTGAGACCGACATCATAAATAGGAATGGAACCAGCCACGATTCCCAGGATTTGCAGGCGCTTCTCGGGAGGCTTTGACGCCGAAGCGCTGCTGGACTGGCAGTCGCACTTAGCAGCATTCGGATCTACTACCACCAAGCTGCCACTCGACCCGGGATAGATGTTTGCGTCTATCAGGAATCCGTTGATATGCTCCGGAGCATTTACAATTCGCCGGACTTCCTCGTTGAAATCGAATCCCTGCTTGGGATCGGTGGAGATAACCCCAACTCGCAGAACCGGCGATACATTTCGCGGATCAAAGATAGCGGCGGGATATCCCAGCAGATAGACTTGTGACCCCACCCCCACCCCCAGGGAACCAATCGTCTCCGAGGAAGCCAGCATGGATGTATCCAGATATTTCTTTGTACGGACCGCATCGATCAAAACTCTGAACTTGTTGCCAAAAGCTGCCGGCGCAATGTTAATGACCGCCACATCTGTGCTCGGGTCACGGTGAAGACGCACCGAGGAAAGGTACTTCCCATCATCTCCTACGACCGGAACACTGATGTTTTCTACCTTCTCTACCTCCTTGCCAGCCTCACGCGAACCGACCACCACGCGGACTTTGATGTCCTGCTTCTTTCCTTCGGGCGGCAGAATGTGTCGATTGGTGACTAGGTACACCTGACCATGGGTGATGCCAAGCCCGCTGAAGATAAGGAATCCAGTGCCCCGGACTACGAGTGGTCCGCCACTGCCGTGGCTCGCCCCTTGCCCTCGGGACTGGTCCTTGGAGGAGGTGCTCGGTTCACTGGTAGCTTCAACTTCGTAGGTGAGCAACACGGTGCTGTTAAGCACGGATTTGTCCAACACTTGCGCGGCAGCTCGCCGGACTGGAAACCAGAGGCAAGCAGACGACATCAGGATAGTTAGCAAGCAGACTCGCTGCTTTCTACGTAAAGACAGTCTGGACTTTGGCACAGTAGTTACGACTCTGCGGATTTGCCGGTCTTCTCCCGAACTATACCTCATTGACTGACATTCGCGTTGATCTGGATATCGCTGGTAACGCCTGTGTCGGTCGGCGTCGCAAAGCCGGGGGGTTCGGTCAAAGCAAGCTGAGTCGTTCCCACGCTTGCCGGCGTGAACGTCACGTTGACAACGCCTGCACCAGCACTAAATAACACCGAAGCCGGCGACAGACTCCCCACCGCCGTCGAGCTACTGCTCACCGGGACGCCAACCGATGCCCCGCCCCGAAGCCCTTGCGGAGCAACACGCTGAAGAGTGGAGGAATCCAGTTGCCACGATTCGATGGTGAGATTCTTAGCTCCTTGCGCCAAACTGGTCGCGAAATCCTGACCAATTCCGTTGGGGGAATGAATCACGAATCCAGAAGGAGCCAGGTTCACAGTGAGTGTTCCCGGAGCATAGCCGGGAGCAGTAGCCGTGAGCGTCACCGTGCCGGAGGCCGCCATTGCCTGTACGAAGAACGGTGGAAACCCAATGCCGCCTCCACCCTGACCTTGCGAGAGATTGATGCTGATCTGGCTTGTTCCATCGGCTCGTAGAGAGCCCGCCGAAGAAGGAGAAGTAGAAAGCAGAACCAGATTGCCATTCGGACTGCTGATAGTGACCGTCAGAGAGCTGGGCGCGTTAGCCGTCAGAGCTCCATTGGCTTGAATTTGCAGGTTGTAACCTACCGTCGTGCTCGCGGCGTTCAGCGTAATGGCTGGCTGGCTGACTACTGCGGTCAGCTGGCCGGCATTTCCCGCAAGTACGCTGAAAGGTGAACCCGATGGACTCGTCGTCACGGTGGTTGGGTCAACGAAGACCGTCACAGTTCCTTGCCCCACAGCATGGAAGAACAAGGCACTGGCGCCAGTCGCTGGAGTCGACGAACCTCCGGCCGCGAGATTGGCAGGGCTGTCATCAACGCTGCCGATGGTTTTGTCAGAAGTCGCGATTGGGATCGTGACGCTGAGACCTCCCCGAATGATCCCAGGGGCAACCGGGTTGTTCGCGGGATCCAGCCGATACACAGTTAACGTGATGGGAGTGTGCAGCGAGATGGTAGTGGTGTTGATGGGATTCGCCGCGGTGGTCAGCACAAACCCAGAAGGCGTTACCGCGACACTCGTGGTTGTGCTGGTGTAAACCGGCGGGGTGCTGCTGATGGTCAGAGTCACAGGCGACGCCCCGGTAGGCGAGACACCCTGGATCCAGAACGTCGGGATTGCCGTGGCTCCAGCGGAGATCGGCAGGTTGATGCTGGATGAGCCTGCGGTCGTGCCGGTGTTGTCGCTGGAGAGTAAGACTCTGGGGTCGCCGTTCTGAACGCTGATGGTGAGCGTCACACCACCATTCGGAGCAGGCGCCTGCAAAACGCCAGCCCCTCTCGCCTGCAGGTTCACTCCCACGGTTGCTGGATTGACAGTCATCTGAGGAGCGGTAACGTTCGCGTTTAGCTGTGTACTGGTTACAGGCGTGCTGAATGGCGCCGTCGGCACATTAGTAGAAATGTCAGCAAAGTCGATGCTCACCAGCGTTGTGCCTTGCGAAACCGGGTGGAAATTTACGCTCCCGCTGTTTGAGCCGCCGAGGATGACCGCGCAGGGGAACGGCGCGGGCGAGCAGGACGAGCCCAGAATCGTGCCTTTGCTCGTATCGGCGCTCTTTATCGGCACGCTTACGGTCAGACCGCCACGAACTCTAGGGGCCGGGCCTGGTACCACGTTCAGCGCATTATCGAGTCGTTGCGCAGAAACGGTCAAAGCTGTATCCGCTGAGAGGACGCTGGTCGAGAAGTCCTGACCCTGCCCGGTGGGACTCGTCAGCACGAACCCCGATGGAGTGAGGGTCACCGTCGTCACCGCAGAAGTGTAGCCCGGCGCAGTAACGGTCAACTGAACTGTTCCAGAAGGAGCCAGTGCTTGAATGTAGAAGCCGGGCAGGATCGTTTGTCCCGCGGGTACGGTCAGGGTGATAAACACAAAACCAGAGACTGTACCGCTGGTATCGGACGAGACCAACACCTTGCCGGGGTCCGAACTTGTGACCTTCACTTGCAGGTTGCTGGAAGGCGCGTTGTCGAGGGAAGCCGTAGCCAGCACTTCCAGGTTTGCGCCCAGGGTCACTGGAGGCATCGTGATCGTTCCATTGGAGGTTGCGGTCCCGGTGAGCGAAGCAGTATGCGGACTCCCCGCGGCATTGTCGGTAAGACTAAGGGTAGCGGTGCGCTGACCTGCTGCCGTCGGATTAAATGTCATGCTCAAATTCGCAGAGCTGTTCGCTGGAATCACGAGCGGCGAATTGGGATTGAAAGCGGGACTGAAAGAGAAGTCCCCTGGATTAGCGCCGTTGATGCTGATGTTGGATACCGTTAATGGACCGTTGCCAGTGTTGTTGATGGAGAGCGTAATTGGGTTGCTGCTGGTCCCGACCAGTTGGCTGTTGGTAAAGGTGATGCTCGCCGGGCTTAGGTTGACGTTGGGGAACACGCCGGTGCCAGTCATCAAGACCAGTTGCGGGCTGCTGGGGGCGTTGTTCGCCAATATGAGATTTGCAGTGCGGTTGCCGGTAGCTTGAGCTGTGAACGTTACGGTGATCGTCGTAGAGGCATTGGGAGCAACGACGATCGGGCTGGCTTGAGAAACACTGGCGGGCGCAGGCACGGAACTGAAGTCTCCCGGGTTCGCACCAGAAATAGACAGGCCGGTAATTACCAGGTTCGCCACCCCAGTGTTGGTAATGGTGAGTGTGACCGGGGCGCTGGCACTATTCACCATTTGATTGCCGAAGGTCAGGCCGGAAGGACTGAAGTTGATCCCTGGCACCTGCCCCGCGCCGATGAGTTGCACCGTGTGCGGGCTACCGCCTGCGCTATCGGTGATCGTGATTGCCCCGGTGCGCGTCCCTGTACCTCCGGGCGCGAAGATCACGGTGAAGCTGAAAGTGTTGCTGCCCGGCGTAGCGGAGACACTCACTGAACCCGCAATAGGCGGATTAATCGTGAATTCCGCAGGATTTGTGCTCTGGATGGAATTGATCGTGAGAGGTGCATTTCCGGTGTTTGTGATAGTGAACGTCTTTGGAGAGCTGGCCGTGCTCACCGCCTGATTGCCGAAATCAACCGGAGTGCTGGCGCTGTTCGGAGAGATGTTGAAGATCGGTCCCGTACCAGTTCCCGTCAGTTGAACCGTATGAGGACTGCCGCTGGCGTTATCAGTGATGGTCACACTGGCCGATCGGGAACCGACCGCAGGGGGAGTGAAAGTCACGCTAAAGCTGTAAGTATTGGCCCCTGTCGGGGGCACCGTGACAGACCCTGAGAATGAGGTCGTGATGGCGAACTCGGGAGAGTTGGAGCTTTGTAAACCGGTAATGGTCAGAGGAGCATTCCCGGTGTTGGTGATCGTGAATGCCTTGGCGACACTCGTGGTATTCACAGACTGATTTCCGAAATCCACAGCGCCCGCCGCGCTGTTCGGCGCGATGCTGAACAGAGGCGCGGCTCCCGTGCCGGCCAAAGAGAGCGAATGCGGATTGCCGGTCGCGTTATCGCCGATGGTCAACGTTGCGTTGCGAGTTCCTTCCCCCCCCGGGGTAAAGGTCACGCCAAAACTGAAAGTATTGGTTCCGCTTCCGGCGGCCGGGATCACCACCTGCCCGGAAAAAGCCTGGCTGAGCGCGAATTCCACCGGATTCGAGCTTTGAATGCTGTTGATGGTCAGCGGTGCATTACCGGTGTTGGTGATAGTAAATGTTTTCGCGGCGCTGGTAGCGTTCACGGCTTGAAAGCCGAAATCCACGGGAGCGCTGTTGGGCGAGATAGTGAAAACAGGAGCCGATCCGGTTCCGAACAGCGAAACCAAATGCGGGCTGCCGCTGGCGTTATCAGCAACATTCAACGTCGCCGACCTCGACCCCGTGGCCGAGGGACTGAGCACCACATTCACGGCGGTATTGCTGTTGGGATGCACAATAATCGGATTGGCAGCGGAAACGCTGGCTCCTGCCGGCACCGTAGCAAAGTCACCGGGATTTGCGCCGGTCATCGTCAGACCGGTGATCAGCAGGTCGCCATTTCCGGAATTGCTGATTGTGAGCGGCAGCTGCGCGCTCGTAGTGTTCACTTGCTGGAGATTGAAATTCAGGCTGGTTGGCGAAATGCTGATAAACGGAACTACTCCGGTGCCGCTGAGAGAAACCTTGTGCAGGCCGGTGCTGGTGTTATCCGAAATGTTCAAAACCCCTGTGCGCAGTCCGGTACCAGACGGCTTCAGAGTCACGCTGATGGTGGTCGTGCCTCCCGCGGGAACCGGATTCTGTCCCGTCAACGCGGCTGCGAATTCAGCCGATGATGAGCTGACGCTGTTCAAGTTCAGAGGGGCGTTACCGTTATTGGTCACGGTGAAGATCATGGGACTACTGGTCGTGTTCACCGCCTGGCTGCCGAAATCGACTGGCGCAGAAGAACTATTCGGAGTGATCGAGAACCCCGGAGCCGCAGCGGTTCCAGTGCCGGTCAACTGAACGGATTGTGAGCCGCCCGCGGCATTATGGGTGATATTAAGCGTGGCGCTGCGCGTTCCTTTCAACGTCGGAGTGAAAACCGTGGAAAAGTTGAAGGTATTGCTGCCTGTCGTCGCTTGCACGACCACCGGCGTGGAGACGGCCGGGTTGATGGCAAACTCTGCGCTGTTGGAGCTCTGAATGCTGTTAATGGTCAGCGGCGCATTGCCCGTGTTCGTGATGGTGAAAGTGATCGGGGTGCTGCCGGTGCCAGTAGGCTGGCTTCCGAAATTAACTGCGCCTCCGGAACTGTTGGGGCTGATCGCGAATCCCGGCGCAGGCGCCGTGCCGTTCCCTGTGAGCTGAACCGAATGCGGGCTGCCACTGGCGTTGTCGGTAATGGTCACGGTCGCGGTGCGTGTGCCACCGGCGGACGGTGAGAAGGTCACACCGAAGGTATAGGTGTTCGTGCCGCTGCCCGCAGCCGGGATATTGATTTGTCCGCCGAATCCCTGAGTAAGCGCGAATTCCGATGAATTCGAACTCTGAATATTGGTGACAGTGAGGGGCGCATTCCCAGTGTTGGTGATGGTGAAGACAGTCGCGGCGCCGGTTGTGTTTACCGCCTGGCTTCCGAAGTTTACCGGCGCAGCCGAACTGTTCGGACTGATGCCGAAGCTGGGCGCAGCGCCCGTCCCCGTGCCGCTAAGAGTGACACTATGCGGGCTGCCGCCGTTGTTAGTAGCGTTGTCTGTAATCTTCAGCGCAGCGGTACGCGACCCTGTACCAGCGGGTGTGAACGTGAGGCTGATATTGGTGCTCGTGCCTCCCGCTACGACAAGCGGACTGTTGATGGAAATGGCGGGTGAGGAGGGGCTCGCGCCGAAATCAGAAGCGTTCGTTCCCGCAATACTGATGGCGGTGATGACCAGATTGCCGCTGCCTGTATTGCTCACCGTGAGCACTTGTTGGCTGCTCGTAGTGTTCACCGCTTGATTGCCGAAAGCAATGCTGGTGCTGGAGAGCCCGATGTAAGCAACTGCTCCTGTTCCGCTGAGGCTGATTTTATGCAGCGCAGCGCTGGTGTTGTCGGCGATGGTCAGGGTCGCACTGCGCAGGCCCGTCCCCGAGGGTGTGAATACCACGCTGACAGCCGTCGTGGCTCCGCCTGCAACCTGACTGGGACCGCTAAGCGTGGCTGCAAATTCGGTAGAACTGGAAGTCACGCTGCTGATATTCAGGCTGCTGTTGCCCGTATTCGTGATCGTGAATACTTTCGCGGTGCTGCTGGTATTCAGTGCTTGGCTGCCGAAATCGACCGGACCAGCGGAGCTGTTGGGCGTAATGCTGAAGCCGGGAGCTGCCGCAGTTCCCGTTCCGGTGAGCTGAACCGTATGCGGACTGCCGCTGGCTGAATCGGCGATGGTAATCGTTGCGCTCCGCGTGCCGTTCGCAGATGGCGTGAAAATCACATTGAAACTGAGAGAATTGCTCCCTGCGGTTGGCTGCACGTTCACGGAACCCGGGAACGCAGGCGTGATTGCAAATTCGCCGGAGTTCGAACTCTGAATGCTGTTAATAGTGAGCGCCGCGTTCCCAGTATTCGTGATGGTGAAAGTAGTTGGAGCCGTGCTCGTGCCCACCGGTTGACTTCCAAAATTGACCGGACCGGCAGCGCTGTTCGGACTGATGCTGAACCCCGCGGCCGCAGCGGTTCCATTGCCGGTCAACTGGATGGTATGCGGGCTTCCACTGGCGTTATCGGCAACACTAATCGTCGCCGTACGCGTGCCGGCGATCGATGGAGTGAAAGTCACCGTAAAGCTGAAGGTGTTTGTGCCGGTCGGCGGAATGTTGATAGTGCCTGAAAACCCAGGTGAGATCTTGAATTCCGCGGGGTTGGAACTTTGCAGATTGGTGATCGACAGCGTTGACCCACCCGAATTGGTGACGGTGAAGGTGGTGGGCGCACTGGTGCTGTTCACCGCCTGGCTGCCGAAGTTGACAGGACCACCGTTGCTGTTCGGGCTTACGGTAAACGTCGGCCCTGAAGCGGCGGGTCCACCAATTCCGGAAAGGGCTATCGAATGTAGGCCAGCGCTTGTGTTATCCGAGATCTTGAGCGTTGCTGATCGCTGGCCCAGGCCACCGGGAGTGAAGGTGACCGTGAAGTTCACTGAGGCGCCTGCGCCGATGCTAAGGGGCAAAGCCGGGGTACTTACCGCGAATTCCGCGTTGTTGAATCCTGACAATCCGATACTGAAAATTGACAGATCCGCCGTGCCACTGTTGGTGATGGTCACACTTTGAGAGTTGCTGGTCGTGTTCAGCGCCTGGCTCGGGAAATTAACCGATGTCGGATTAATGCTGATTGCCGCCGCAGTACCAACCACCAGCACGGTGCTGGGAGCGCTCGTGAATAGGGTGTCGGAAACAATCAACTGCACCACGTATGGGCCAGGCTGATCCAAAGCCAGCGAAGGACTGGAACTGGTCGTGTTCTTCAGGTAGGTATTGCTCCCCGCCGGCTTGCTCAGCAGCGTCCAAGAATACGTCAGGGCGTGGCCGTTAGGATCGCTCGACTTGCTGCCGTCTAGATGAACCGTACTGCCGGAAGCTATATTTTGTGCGGCTCCCGCATTGGCCTGCGGTGGCAGATTGTCTGTAGTGATCTCGACGGTGTCGATTGCGGTAAGTCCGGTGTTGCTGTCAGCGACGGTTAGTTGTGCGACGTAAGTACCGGCTACATCCAGAGTGAATGTGGGGTTGACGCCATTGGCGTTATTGAGCGATGCGGTGCTCCCAACTGGTTGAGAGATCAGCACCCAGAAATATGTGAGCGAGTCACTGTTCGGCGCGGACGACTTACTTCCATCCAACTGCGCCAGGCTGCCGTTGGCCAGGGTCTGATTCGGCCCAGCATTGGCGATGGGAGGAATAGATTGCGTGCTCACGATCACAGTGCTGGTCGAAGTGTTTCCGTGTCCGTCGTTCACCGCGAGTTGAATGACGTAATCTCCAGCCAGGTCCACGACGAATGTTGGCGTTACTCCCCCAGGATTGGAGAGCGTTGCTGCACTTCCGGCAGGAGTGGAAATAAACGTCCACTGATAACTCAGCGAATTCCCGGAAGCGTCAGTGGATCGGCTGCCATCAAGGCGCACTACACTGCCGACGTTCACAGGTTCATTGGGACCGGCACCCGCAATGGGCGGCACGAGCTGAGTCGAGATGAGAACGGTGGCGGAAGAGGTATTGCTTCCGTCGCTGACACTTAGCTGAATGAGGTAGCTGCCTGCCTTGTCGGCAACGAAGTTTGAATGCACTGCGGCAGCATTCGCAAAGGCAGCGCTGCTGCCCGCGGGAACGGACACGAAGGACCACTGGAATGTAAGCGGAGCGCCACTGGGACTGGTTGACTGGGCGCCGTCCAGATGCACCGTGCTCCCGATGGAAACGAGTTGAGGAAGCCCGGGATTAGCCGTAGGAGGCGCAGGACCGGCCGACAACGCGGCCCAGAAGAGCAGTACAAGGAGTACGAGCAGGAGCGCGGAAGATGCGACACCACGAGGGTTCGCTGGGGTGAGGGCCTTGCCCATATGTCAATGCCTCTTGCGGCGCTGGCCGGACAAGCACCAGGCGCGCATCGCTAGCCTGAGACATCGGGGAGTCGACTCGAGCCAAGGCTGATTGGCGTTCATCGCTCGCCGCGATGACACAGGTCCAACTCAGAGCCCATACTGCGTTTGCAACCAACTTTCGCTGTGCAAGCCGGCAGCGGGTCTCTCGCACAGGCCGTCAAATCCTCGTGGGCCTCACCCACAACAACTTCACACGAGATTTTGAAAACTTAGTTTGTTTCCATCCTTCCTGTGGCGCAGGTTGATGGTTTAACGTCTCAGATTGTGGAGCGCCGTTACTGCGTCCACGTTTCCTTGCTTGGCCGCCAATTCGTACCATTTGGCAGCTTCATCCGTGCTTGCGGGAACTCCCATTCCTTCCTGGTACATAAAGCCCACCCCATATTGGCCAGCAGCATCTCCTTTATCTGCGGCCATCCTGTACCACTTGAGGGCCTCGGTGTAATCGTGCTGGATGGGATCCAGTCCGTCGCGATAAATATCTCCCAGCCGCACCTGGGCCTTGGCGTAACCCTGCTCGGCAGCCTTTCGGTAGTACTTCACGGCTTCCTTAGGGTTCTTCTCTACCCCGCGGCCGTTCTGGTAGGCAGTCGCCAGTCTCCACATTGCTTCTGTGTTCTTCTGGGCGGCTGCCTTCTCATACCAGCTCATCGCTTCCTTACCGCTCTTGGTAACCCCGAAGCCTCCTTCGTACATGATTCCCAGCTTGAATTGAGCTCCGGCGTCGCCTTTGTCTGCCGCCATGCGAAACCACTTGGCAGCTTCGGTGTAACTGCGAGTCACCCCCGTCCCAATGCTGTACATCTCACCCAGTTTGTTCTGCGCGGCCACATCTCCAGCCAGCGCCTGTTTCTGCAGAGTCGCCAGATCCTGACCCAGCATTACGATCGAACTTCCAAGTACAGCCAACATCGCACCTACGACTAAACACCGACGCATCGGTTGTCCTCCTTGTTTGCCTTCATTTGCGGTTCGCCGGCCAAGCGGATCGGCGCAAGCTACCCGGGCAGCCTTCATTATTACTTATTCTCCGAGACCTGCCGTGGAGCCGGTTTGGCATTGGCAAGCTGCTGAGCCACCATGCTGCGCAGGGTGTTGTAGTCAGCGGCGCCGGTAAAAAAGTGGCCGTTAATAAAGAAGCTCGGGGTGGCATTAATGCCGAGCTGCCGCCCTTCGGCTACTTCTTTTTGTATTTCGGCGGCGTGCTGTCCCGAGTCCAGACACTTGTCAAAGCTCTTTGCGTCGAGTCCCAGTTCGGTTGCGTATTTCTTTAGCTGGGGCAATTCCAGTTGTTTTTCCGTAAACAGCAGGTCGTGATACTCCCAGTACTTGCCCTGATCGCCAGCGCAGCGAGCGGCTTCTGCTGCCTTTTCAGCGTGCGCATGCATCGGCAAGGGATAATTCTTGAAAGCGATACTCACTTTGTCCCCAAATTCCTCGCGCAGCTTCTTTAGCTGGGGATAGACCTTGGCGCAGTAGGGACATTCGAAGTCAGCAAACTCCACCAGGGTGACGGGAGCACTCTCCGGCCCCTGGCGTGGAGCATCGCCCAGAGCAAAGTCGGCCTTCGGCGGAGCAAGGGTCGTAACAATGCTGGCCTGGGTACGCAGGGTCTGCAAGTAGGCCGTTTTGGCTTTGGCCAGACGCATTTGACGAATGTGGTCGAGAATCTTGTCTTTCATTGACTCGTAAGGTTCTTTGGTCCCCAGACCCTCGTAGTACACCTGCAACTGGTCTTCGGTTGGGTTCTTGACCTTACTGTTGACTTCGCGATCGAGCAGTTGATCGACCGTGATCTTCTCTTTAGCGGCCTGCATCTCGAGCAAGTGCTGGTCAATTAGGTCTTCCAGCGCCTGCGATTCCGCTAGATAGGTTTGATATCGAACCTGCAGCAGCCTATTGGCTTCCTTCTGTTCCAGTTCACCCCGGGTGATTTTTACGCCATTCACCTCTGAAACAACCTCGGATGCATCCTGGGCAGTGGCAAGGCCACTAAGCGGCAGCAGACAGGTTGAAACCAGAACTCCATGAAGCAAGCTCCGCATGAACTGCATTTAGGCACACTCCCTTTTAAGTAGCGATGTATTGTGGCAGCAGCAGATTAAGTGCCAATTTTCCAAGCCAGGGAAGGAAGCGTTACTGCTTGGTGTTACTACGAAAACTTCAACCAGCGAAAGAACGCCGGCTCTGACCCTGTGCAATCTTTTGCTACATTCTTGCAATCGGATACCACCTGTTGCCAGTCGAAAATGTGCCAAGCGGCAGGTTCGCCGCTTGGCACGAAGGAGCATCTGGTTTCGATCTGAGCCCTAACTAGCTAACGTTACCGCAGCTGCAAGAACCCTTGCCGCTACCCAGGAACAGCACAAACGAGCAAGCCTGGCCCAGGAAGGAAAGTTCGTCCTGCTGCAGAGCAGCGGGAGCGAATTCTTCTTCGGTGGTTACCGAATAGCCATTCCCTGGCTCCTGCAGGTGGGTCGCCCACGCGCGGAGATCAGGTGTCGGAACCGGGCTGGTGGGATCGCAATTCGAACGGTTGTCCGAGACGATCTTGATCACGCCATCGGTGGCAGGCGGCCAGCCGGTCAGCGGATTGCTCGTCAGGTCGTTGTTTACGGAAAGAATCAGCAGCCCATTGGCCGTAATCGGGCAAGAGCAGCACTCGGACATTTCCTGATTGCTGTCGAACACATAAATGTCGGCGCAAACGGTGCCATGTCCGGCACTGATCGGGGTGCCCTGCTCGCCAGGGTTGATAACCCGGACGGTCTGATCCAAGGCCGAGTAGCTGGGATACCGATGGGAGTAGTAGTTGACCCAGTACACATCACTGATGCCTTGCGCCGATGCGAACGACGCCAGGCCAACGATGATGAGCACCAGGGCCACGGACGAAATGACTTTCTTCATACTGAGGATCCTCCTTGATGTTGTGGCCATGCGGTTGGGGGAACAACAGCTCGGGTGAGAGAGTGCACCCGCATTCCGGCGCTGACAATTCCCCAATTGTCCTAGCCGTCGCCGTTACCTCGATTGAACCAAGCTCTATGACTTAGCCATTACGGTCTAACCCGCATAATTAACCCGAGCAGCTAATCAATTGGGTTAGTCAGAAATTCGCTGAGGGGTAACGGCGGGAATCAGAAGACAAACTGCAGGCCCGAAAGGTAGCTATCTTGCGCAACCTCCCGTTTCTCCGACCAACGGACATTCAATAAGGCGGGAATAGACACCGGCATTTCCGGCAGCACGATCTCGCACAGCACCAGGGGGCTCCCTATGGGTTCACTGCTCAGAATGCAGAGTCCACCGCGGCTGACGTTCTGAATTCTGCCCTGAACCGTGTGTACCATTTTGGCATTCAGCAAGGGAGACACTTCCCGCGCCTGTACGTCCAGCACGTGGGGGTATCGGGTGAACTGCCGTCTCTCCAAATCGGTGCGGGGCATCGACTTATGATCCGCCCCAGGGACGCCGCGGTCCATTCTGCAAATGGGCTAGTTTAATTGTTAGGTATTTTCGGATTCGGATGCACGAACTTCCCGATCACGCCGGAGCGGCTGGTGGCGCCCACTTTCACCATGACCATTCGCAGGAACGCATTTACCGTGCTGGGGCTGACTTTCATACGCCGGGCGATGGTCTTTGTGGGCAAGCCCTGTAGCAAGTATTCCACCGTCTCACGTTCCCGGGGTGTGAGATGAAAGCGTGCCGCCAATCGCGACATGTCCAGAAAGGGCTGCGCGTTTCGCTCCAGCAGCAGGACCACAGCGGGGTTAGACGGTCCGCTAAGATGAGCCTCAACCGAGAATGCGGTGCAAAAGTAACGACGGTTTCCAGATCCAAACTGCGCTACAAAGGTTGGGTCAGTGGGTGCCTTGCGCGCTTGTATCAAGTTGGCCTGCACCTTGTCGCGCAGAAACAGGTCGATCCGGTCAATGCTTTCAGGGTTGGTGGGAAATGCAAGGATGCGCAGAGCCTCCTGGTTCGAGGTGATCGGGTTCAAGGCGGAGTCCAGCAGTATCAAGCCCACAGCTGAACTCGACATGCGACCCTCCTTTCGGCTTCTACTGCTAACCCGAAGCTGGCCGATGAATTGAAGTCGTGTGGAATTAGTAGTCTAGGATTTACCTCGCGTCAAGGATTTGACCTCACCCACTGTGAGGAAAGATGGATAAGCCTATCTGAACTACCCCATTGGACTAAGCCATTAGGCGATTGCATTTGGACTAATCAGGTGGTTCACTTGCTACGTGGGAGTGCTGGCTGTGAACTCCCAAGCGCGCGCTGGCGTTGTTCCGCGCGTCCGACAAAAATCTGTGAGGGCTTCATGCAAGGCTTCACGCGTGGGACCGTAATCTCTGTGGTCGCTTCCGCGCTGCTTTCCTACCTCGCTTTGGCTGCGCCAGCACAGGATCAGGCCGCTCCGGCAGTCAATCAAATCAGTGCGACCACAAATGCCAACACAGCGGCTGCAGCTCCGAGCATACACACGGCGCCACCCCAGGTTGTTTATCAGAATGGCCAGCTGACGATCTCGTCAGAGAATTCGACCTTGCGAGAAATCTTCGACGCCATTCGTGTGCAGACCGGGGCAAGCATCGAAGGAGCAGCGATCGACGATTCGATTCGCCTAGCAACTCATCTCGGTCCGGGAAGTGTCCACACGATTCTTGGAGATTTGGTATACGGCACTCCATTTAATTTGTTGATCACCACCTCGGCAGAGAGCCCCGAAAAAATCAATCGCATTGTTCTGACGAAGAAGCTCAACACCGCAGAAATGGCGAGATTAGAGACTGCGGATCACCTTGCTGCCAAGGCTGTGGAAAAGTCGGGTCGAAATTCGGTGGGCGAGAACATTGCTTCGCGCGTTGATGAACGCAACCGGCCAAGTACGACTGCGGACGCAATTCCGACCAATCGTCCCGCGCTGCCGCCGGGAATTCCCTCCGAGATGTGGAATTTGTATCCACAACTACTGCAGCAGAACACCGGGCTTTCGACGCCGAATTTGACACCGGAGAACATACCTCCGCTGCAAAATGCGCGGAATTCGCAAAACACGCAACCAGTCGCCGTTTCGCCGCCCCCGGGCGGTTATCCGGCACTGCCGCGCGGAATTCCGCCGGAGATCTGGACTCTGTATCCGCCGAACATAATGCAATTGATTCAGAACGCCGGACCTCCACCGGCGCCAACACCACGACCGGCGACAGTGCCAACAACGCTCTGGGATCAGGCACTGCCGGTTCAGCACTGACATTCTCCTCGCGCTTAAAGCACGTTCTGGCGCAGACGGTATTAGTGTCTTCGCGGCGTGACGTTGAGATCTAATCTCGGCGAAAGCACTCCGCGTTTCGCATTGGCTGCCGCCGTTGCTGCTGAAAATCCTTAAACAGTTGACTGAGGTTTCCATTGCATGTGCAGCTACTTGCATTTGTGTACTACTACAGTTGGGCTAATCCCCTTATTTTTCAAAACACTCTTTTGGCCGCGGAATTGCTGTATGAGCCACGGGCAGGTTCTGGTTTCAAGTTTTTTCTGCGATTGATGCGTTAGCGCGCGCGCGTCAAAGCAGGGTCGCAAACAATCAAGCGCAGGGACCAGCGTAAGTCGAGCGTAACGGAGCGTGACTGCGCTGTCGGGTTCCGGGCCCCTAATTCTCCCAGGGCTTCTTTTAGTACTGAATTTGGATTTTACAGGCGTGCCACCGCCTCGGGCGCTGAGGTGCCGGTCTATGACGAAATGTTGGGTTCGGGGAATTTCGGCTCTTGTCTTAATTATTTGTATTTCGGTACTCGTAGGTTGCGGCTCCTCCAGTTCTCAACAGCAGGGCGGGGGCGGTGGTAATGGTGGAAGTCAAGATAATCACCAGGATCCCGCAGCCAGCGTCACGTTGAGTCCCAATTCCGGCGCGGCCGGCGCCACCGTCACCGTTACAATCACCGGCAATCTTACGAACTTCATACAGGGCCAAACCACGGCGAGCTTTGGGCCAGGGACTACGGTAGCCAGCGGCGCAGACGCAGCCTTCACCAACGTCACTGTGAATAGTCCGAGCAGTGCCACTGCGCAGGTGGCGATCAGCGCCAACGCAGCACCGGGACCACGCTTCATCGTTGTCGCAACCGGCGGACACAACTCGGCAGCAACCTTCTTCGTTACAAATCCCGGACTGCCTGCGGCGAATGCCGGACCGAATCAGCAGGTGGCGGTGGGAGCCACCGTGCATCTGGATGGCAGCGGCTCGACCAATCCCACCGGCGGCCCGCTCGTATACGCCTGGACTTTTCTCTCCACGCCTTCGGGTAGCGGGGCTGCATTCTCCAGCGCCAATGCCGTGAATCCCAGTTTCACTGCCGACAAAACGGGCGACTACCTTATTAAGTTGACCGTCACCGATAGCGCATCGAGCAAGAGCACCTCTGCCGCGGTCCTCGTCAGCACGACACTAGCGCCGCCGCTCGCGAATGCAGGACCCGATCAGGTGGTTGTAACCAAGAGCACCGTGCAACTGGATGGCAGTGGTTCGACTGACGTTTCTGGCAATACGCTCACGTACAACTGGGTACTGGCCTCCAAACCATCAGGCAGCACAGCAGCACCTAGCAATGCTTCCAGTGTGACGCCAACATTTGTTCCCGACGTGGACGGCGATTATGCGTGGCAGCTGACCGTTAACGACGGAAAAGGAAACAACTCGACGGCTGCTGTCACGATCAGCGCTGCAACATCACCGAATGTCGGCTCAGTTCCGCCCCTGGCCAATGCAGGCCTGAACCAGCACGTGGCATCGGGCAGCACGGTCCAACTCGACGCCAGTGGCTCTCACTTTGTTGCCGTGAGCGGCGAGAATGGCTCGGCAACTGCCAGCGTCAGCACCAGCTCAGCCAGCGGCTCTTCTGGTGACCCGCTCAAGTATGCCTGGAGTTTCACTTCCCTGCCCAGCGGAAGCCAGGCGGCGCTCTCCAATCCGAATGCGGGGAATCCAACATTCCAGGCGGATCAGGGTGACGCCACGTATGCGTTACAACTGACCGTCACTGATGACAACAGCAAGAGCTCGACGAGCACGGTACTGATCAGCACTGACAGTCT
>DASPRM010000023.1 GCA_035624455.1 Terriglobales bacterium | reverse complement strand
CGGTGTGCGCCGCGTTCTGGACCTGGGCGGTGGTTCTGGGGCCTACTCCATTGCGTTTGCCAGGGCCTGTCCGGATGTGCGGTGCGAGATCCTGGATCTCCCAGAGGTTGTGCCGCTCACAGCCCAATATGTCAGCCAGGCTGGCGTTTTCACGCAAATCAGCCTTCGCGTTGGCGACATGCTCCATGACGATTTCGGCTTCGGCTTCGACATCATCATGCTGAACGCCATCTGCCACATGTTTTCCAAGGAACAGAACCAGGACATCTTCCGCCGTGCCCACCATGCGCTCGCGCCCAGCGGCCGCTTGGTCGTGCAGGACTTCATCCTCAACCCCGACAAAACCGGGCCCCCACACGCGGCACTGTTTTCACTGAACATGCTGGTTTCGACCGACGTCGGGGACAGCTACAGCGAGTCCGAATACACACGCTGGATGAAAGCTGCCGGGTTCCCGGAGGTGTGCCGGATTAAGCTGCCCGGGCCCAGCGATCTGATTGTCGGCCGAGTGGACTGACGCCTCTCTTGCTTGCTCGAGGTTGACCTTGCGTGAAGGCAACCTGGCGAGTCTGCGCAGTGCGCGTTCGCTATGATTTGGGCATTCGTCGAGAGATAGCAGTCGGCGGGGAGACGCCAGGAACGCCGGGGACGAAACCAAATGCAGTCAGGTTGAAAGAACGCCAAGGGCGCAGAAGACAAGCCGGTCGGGCCCTCAATAGACTTACACCCATGCAGATCACACCAGTCGCGTTTCTCCTGATCTCACTGCTTTCCGGCCTTTGCGGTGCCCAAACTAGCGAGACGCTGAAGTTCGACAGCGACGCCGTGGATAAGAGCGCCGATGCCTGCGCGGATTTTTATCAGTATGCGTGCGGCGGGTGGCTCAAGAGAAATCCGATTCCTGCCGACCGCTCCTACTGGTCGGTATTCCAACAGATGCGGGAGATAAATCAGAGGCGGGTAAGCGCGATCTTGCAGCGGGCGGCCTCGGGGCCGACCTCGGCGGATGAGCGAAAGATTGGGGATTATTACGCCTCGTGTATGGATGAGAAGACGATTGACGCCAAGGGCCTGGGGCCGTTGCAGGCCGAGTTGGCGCGGATTGATGCGATCAACAATACCACCGACCTGGCGAAGGAAGTTGCACGGCTCCATGGATTTGGCGCGGATGCCTTGTTCTCGATGGGCGCGAACCAAGGGCTGGAAGATGCCCGGCAAGTTATCGCCTATTTGGACCAGAGCGGATTGAACCTGCCGGAGCCGGGGTACTACACCTCGGAAGACAACGAGATTGTGAAGGTGCGGGCGGACTATCGAGCGCACTTGGAGAACGAATTCGGGTTGCTGGGCGACAGTCCCGAGCAGGCGAAGGCGGGAGCCGAAGATGTGATGAAGATTGAGATCGCACTGGCGCGCACCGAGCTCACGCCACTAGAGCGGCGCGACCGAAAAGCCTGGTATCACCTCATGGGGTTGGCAGAACTGGAGAGGCTGGCGCCCGAGTTTAGATGGAAGGAATATTTCTCTGCCATCGGATTTGTGCCGAGGGGAGCAATGAACGTGGCCATCCCAAAGTCCATGCTGGCGATCAACGAGTTGATGAAGGGAACCCCGATCGAGGCATGGAAGAGTTATTTGCGATGGGAACTAGTACGGGTAGCGACCCCGGCATTGCCAAAGCCTTTTCGCGATGCAGAATTTGATTTCTATCAGCGCACGCTGGGGGGCGTGAGCGAGCCGGCATCGCGGTCCAAGCAGTGCACCGATTTGACCAATCGCGACTTGGGTGAGGCGGTGGGAAAAGAGTATGCGCAGCGCTACTTTCCCCCCGCCAGCAAGCAGGCAGTGCTGGAGATGGTAGGCCGCATCAAGCAGGCCTTACGCGATGACATCGAACAAAGCACATGGATGGATACCTCGACTAAGCGAGAAGCGTTGCGCAAGCTGGAGCTGCTGCGGGCGATGATTGGATACCCGGATCATTGGCGCGACTACTCTCACTTGGAGATTCGACGCGGCGATGCGCTGGGCAATGCGCTACGTGGTGAGGAGTTCGAGTTCGTGCGGCAGATTGCGAAGATAGGAAAGCCCGTGGATCGGGGCGAGTTCTACGAGTTAGTGCAGGGCGTAGAGGGATACCACGACAATCCCTTGAACGTGATCGTTTTTACGGCAGGGCTTCTGCAGCCGCCGTTTTTTGATCCGCAAACGGATGACGCGGTGAATTTCGGGCTGGCGGGAGCGGTGATGGGTCACGAATTGAGTCACGCCTTCGACGACAAGGGCCACCAGTTCGACGGTGAGGGCA
>DASPRM010000022.1 GCA_035624455.1 Terriglobales bacterium | reverse complement strand
GAAAATCGAGCGCCTCTTCGCCTGGCTGAAGAACTTCCGGCGCCTGCTGGTGCGTTGGGAACGACATAGCGCAAACTTCCTCGGCATGATTCAACTGGCATCCATGTTGATCCTGCTGAGACGTTTGTGAGACCACTTCTCAGCACTCGGCAATCACTAGGAGAACTGCAAGATCCTCCGACTCCGCGCCTTCGACCCGCATAAAAGCGCGGGGCGGAGAATCTGACGAGCGCATCGTTCAGGATTACTGATTACTGACTACTGATTGCCGACGCCTGAGTGCTGATTGGCTTAATGTTAAGATTCGCATCAAATGAATCCCAAAAAGTTCGGCGTGATCTGGTTGTCGGTCTTTTTCGTGGCTGCGTTCTCCTCCGCCCAGACCATAAAGTCCGACTACCACAAGGAATCTGATCTCTCCAAGTGGAAGACGTTCAAGTTCCAGGACGTGCCTCGCCCTCCTAAAGATCCCCTTTACGACAAAATGGAAATCGAACAGTCGATGCGCAGCCAAATCCAGGAGCAACTGGAGAAACTCGGGCTGAAGCCTGCCGACAAGAATCCCGATTGCCTGATCTCCTATCGCGTCCTGGCCAAGACTTACAAGAACGTTTACGGCGGCAGTGGTGTCGGCATCACGACCACCGCCGATGTCTGGGAGAACCTATACTCCGTGCGCACCCTCTCTCTCGATTTCGCCGACGCCCGCACCAACGATCTGGCCTGGCGGGGCACATCGACTACCAACGTGATGCCGTCCGATCCCAAGGACGATTACACCAAGGACATCAAGAAACTAATGGAACGCTTCAAAAAGGATGAGGAGGCACAGCGCAAGAACAAGCGGTGAGCACGTGGCAAACCCTGTGAAGCTGCAAGGCACTCTGTTTTGACATCTACACCGCTTCCACTGCCCAGCCTTCTTCCTTCTGCTTTTTCGCCAGCCAGCGGTCCAGCAGGCCTTGCGCCTGAGTGGAAATATCCACGAATTTCAATCCCGCCCGCCGCTCCACGTCGGCCCATGCGATTCGCGATTTGGTTTCCACCATGAAGTTGCTGTCCGGAATCGCAAAGCGCACTTCCAGCGGCCCGGAGAATTCCAGCGGGTTCTCGATTCCATGCACCGCCACGCCACCAGAGCTCATATTCAGCGTCCGTCCCTCCACCTCGCGACCACGGCAGTTGCGAATGCGGATCGGAACCTCGACCTCGGCCCGGAAGTAGTGTTGCTGTTCCGGTCCTAATTTGCCCAAGGATCCTTCGCCCTGCTGACGTCGCTCCGCCTGCAGGTTGTAGAGCTTCAGCTTCCGGCTTAGAGTCCTGCGTGAGATTCCCAGCTGTTCCGCCGCTAGCCCCTGGTGTCCGCCGGTGCGGGCCAGGGCCTTGAGTATGGTCAGACGTTCCACTTCATCGAGCTCGCCCGGGTCGTCCTCTTCCACCTGTGTTCCGGATTTCGTGGAGGCTTGCAGAATGTCAGGCGGCAAGTCGGCGGGCTTGATCTCTGGTCCAGCGGCGCTCATGGCAATCTGCAAGGTGATATTGCGCAATTCACGTATATTTCCCGGCCAGGAATAGGCTCGCAATGCTTGCTGCGTTTCGTGCGAAAAATAGAATTCCGGCCGCTGCTGCTTGAGGAATACCTCCGACAGGGCTTCCAGATCTTCCAACCGGTCCCGCAAGGGAGGAATTTTCAACTGGATCTGACCCAGTCTGTGGTAAAGGTCGCTGCGAAAGCGTCCGGTTCTTACTGATTGCTCCAAATCCTGGTTGGTCGCCGCGATGATCCGGACATCCACCGACACCTTCTTGCTTCCGCCCAGCCGGAAGTAAGCAATGCCATCGAGTACTCGCAGCAGCTTTACCTGAATTCTGGGCTCGAGTTCACCAACCTCATCGAGAAAGAGCGTGCCCTTGTCGGCGAGTTCGAACAGTCCCGGTTTGGTGGAATCGGCCCCACTAAACGCACCCTTCTCGTAGCCAAACAGTTCGCTTTCCACCAGATGCTCGGGAAGCGCAGCGCAATTCACGTCCACCCAGGGCCGCTCGCTACGCAGAGAATAGTGGTGCAGCGCACGCGCAACAAATTCCTTTCCGCTGCCGGTTTCGCCGCTTATCAGCACAGCGGCGTTGCTGCGTGCCACCCGCTCTACCATCTGCAGCAGCCGCTTCATCAGTTCGCTGCGCACGACTGGCTCGACCCCGTCCACCTGAAAGGGAGCTTCAAACGTCTCCAAAACTAGGTCTCCATCTTCTGCAGGAGTTCTTGGCCCGATTCTGGGCTGGCAGACCATATTAGTAGCTTTGCAGCAAATTTCAGCCTAGGGACAGGTTAGTACCTAAGCAACAGTACAGCCTTGAATTAGTCCCTTCGTGTATAAGTTCCATGTGCCAAAATGGCTTAAGACCATAATGGAAGCGACATTCTGTCGCACCCCAGCCTCCACTTTTCCTCCATTTGCCTGCAGCAGTGCTAAGTAATTGAAGAATCATGCAATAAAGCCAGGATGACTGCCGCCAAATGGCCGTCTGCATGCCACTAACCCCTGGGGAGGCGCAGCCACTCGTCATGCCCTTTCGGGCCAGGGCTTTCTGGATCCTGCAAGTCATTGCCGGCGTCGGCGTGATCGCCTGGAGTGCTGCCAATTGGCAGAACGCTGATCCCCTACGCTTTTGCGCCTATCTGCTGGTGGCATTGCTAGCCTCCACTTTGCGCGTAAGCCTTCCCGGTCTCACTGGCTCGATCTCGGTCAATTTTTTATTCATCCTCATCGGCATCTCTGAGCTGACCCTTCCGCAAACAATGTTGATGGGCTGCAGTCCAGTGCTTGTGCAGAGCCTGTGGAAGCTCAAGCAGAGGCCCAGGTATGCCCAACTTATTTTTCAGCTGGCAAACACCGCGGTCGCTATCGCCGTCTCTTATGGCGTTTATCACCGCATTGCTCAGCCCTTCGGACATAGCGTCACGTTGGTTCTTCTGGCCGCGGCCTTTGCTTATTTCGTGACCGGCAGTGCGCTCGCAGCGGCTTTAACCGCACTCACCCAGAACAAAGCGTTTCGTCGAGTGTGGCACGACGGACATTTCTGGTCTTTGCCCTACTACCTGCTGGGTGCAGGTGTGGCTGCCCTGGTCAGCTACATCAATGTGCTGATCGGCTGGCAGACCTCGCTCTTGGTGTTACCGATCATTTATTGGACGTATCGCTCCTACCGCGTTTATCTGCGCCGCCTTTCACAGGAGAAGGATCACGTCGAAAGCATTGCTTCCTTGCACCTGCGCACGATCGAAGCCCTGGCGCTGGCCATCGAAGCCAAGGATCACAGCACCTTCGACCATCTCCAGCGCGTCCGAGTCTACGCATTGGAGGTTGCCAAAGAACTGGAAGTTCCCAAAGACGAAATCGAGGCCCTGCGCGCGGCGTCACTGCTGCACGACATTGGCAAGCTCGCTATCCCGGAGCACATCATCAACAAGCCGGGAAAACTCACCCCCGAAGAATTCGAGAAGATGAAAATCCATCCCCTGGTAGGAGCAGAGATTCTGGAGCGCGTGAACTTTCCCTACCCCGTTGTCCCCATCGTCCGCGCACACCATGAGAGATGGGATGGTTCCGGATACCCCTATGGCCTGCGTGGCGAAGAAATTCCCATGTGCGCGCGCATTCTTGCCGCGGTGGATTGTCTCGATGCCCTCAACTCCCACCGCCAGTACCGTCGCGCGGTGCCGCTTCCGGAAGCTATGGAGGTCGTAGCAGCCGAATCGGGAAGGGCGTTCGACCCGCGGGTGGTGGATGTGCTCAAGCGCCGCTACCTGGAACTGGAGAAGCTGGCGCAAACCCAGATGACCGGCGCCGGGCGACAGCGTCTCTCCACCGACCTGCGCCTGAGCAACGCGGCCGCACCTGCGTCTGGGTTTGCTCCCGAAAAGCTGCGACCGCTGGACGTCATCACTGACGGCAATTTCCTATCCTCCATCGCCGCCGCCAGGCAAGAAGCCCAAACCCTCTTCGAGTTGAGCCATGAGCTCGGCAACTCCCTCAGCTTGGACGACACCCTATCAGTTCTGTCCGTGCGGCTGCGCAAGCTCATTCCCTACGATTCCATCGCCATTTATGTATTGCGCGAACACGTGCTGGTTCCCGAGCACGTCAGCGGTGATAACTTTCGCGTATTTTCCTCGCTGCAGATTCCCGTGGGCGAGGGCGTGTCCGGCTGGGTGGCGGCTCATCGCAAGCCCATCGTGAACGGCGATCCGGCATGTGAACCCGGATATCCGAGCGACGCCCGCTTCAGCCCACTGCGCTCTGCTCTTGCCGTGCCCCTGGAAGCGCTCTCCGGAGTAGTCGGCGTGCTCACCCTGTACAAGGGGGAGGGCGACGCCTTTACGTCTGACCACCTGCGTATCATGCTCGCGGTCAGCTCCAAGGTCGCGCTCTCGGTGGAAAACGCCCTCAAGTACCAGCAGGCGGAAAACTCGGCCACTACCGACTACCTAACTGGCCTTCCCAACGCCCGCTCACTGTTCCTGCATCTCGATCAGGAAATCGCGCGCTGCAAACGAACGGGCGCGGATATGGCGGTCTTGATTTGTGACCTCGACGGCTTCAAGGAGATCAATGATCGGTTTGGCCATCTCGAGGGCAATAAAGTTCTCCGCTCATTCGGTCATGGCGTGCGCTCCGTCTGCCGCGAGTACGACTACGTCGCGCGCATGGGCGGCGACGAGTTCGTGATCATTGCCCCTGGTTTAAAGCATGAGGCGGCTGCCGACAAAATTGCCGTCCTCGATCAACTGGCTCGCGAGGCCGGACATCAGGTTTGCGGCACTGACCGGCTCTCCGTGAGTACGGGAATGGCCTATTACGGCGAGGATGGCACCGATGGTGACCAGCTCTTGGCCGAAGCGGATCGTCGGATGTACATCATGAAGCAGCAGCATCACAGGAAGAGTGAGGAGATAAAGCCTCTGACCGCAGAGCCTGAATTAGCGAGAGGAAATGAGTAATTGCCAGGCACGATCAACGACTGTGAGATGCAGTGAATTGCGTTAGTGAATTGCATTCGTGAAATGCGGCAGAGGACACAAGCCGTCGTGGTTTTGCTGGCGCTGCTAACCGTCACGTCGGCCGCCAGCGAGATACGCGTTCCCATGCTGCACCATGATTTGCATGGCGCCGCACTGATCATTCCCCCCACTCCGCACCACTCAGGCCCGATCGGGCCATTTTCCGATCATTCCCGCGGTTCCGAAGAAATGCTGCTGGGTCTATGGCTGGCGCCATTAGCCGCGCTCCTGTCCACAGTAGCATCCGGGCTGACTGGCATTTTGGCCGGTTATCTCGCTGGGCGGTGGGAGCGGGCCGCCCAGACCATCACGGCAATCCTGCTAGCAATCCCGTGGCTGCTGTTGCTGCTGCTAACCTCCACCGTGCTTTCCGCACCCGCTGGCTTCCGCTCTGTCGGATTTATCCTGATTCCGCTCGTTCAAGTTGGCTTCGTGGCCTCGACTCCGGTGATCTCGAATGCTGCGCGCAAACTCAGAGACTCCGCTTTCGTTCTGCATGCCCGAGCCTCTGGACAATATGGGATATTGCTCTTCACTACGCATGTTTTTCCGTACCTGAAACCGATCCTGCTGGCGCAATTCTGGATTTCTCTCTTCGTTTTTATCCTCGGCGAAGCTGGACTGGTCCTGCTGGGAGTAGGCTTGGGCGAAACAGCGCCCAGGCTCGACGTTCAGCACTTGAGCAAATTCCTCACCAGTCTCAGCGGCATTTGGAGCGCCATTTTGCTGCTCGCTTTGCTGGCCCTGCTCCTCATCCTCCAACTATTGCTCTCGCGGGAGGAGCCGGCCGTCTCATGACCTCCTATGACTCCCTCATATCGTTGGCGCTGACGGTCAGCTATCGCGGCCGCAGTCCGGTACTCAGCAACCTGTTTTTGCAGTTACGCGCAGGTGAGATTCTGGGCCTGGCAGGAGCAAGCGGATCGGGTAAGAGCACGCTCGCTGCCGCCTTGCTGCGGCTGATTCCTCAGACCAGCGGCGCCACCGAGGGCTCGATTGTTTTCCAGGGGGGAGACCTTCTTAAGCTCGATGCGCGCAAGCTGCGTGAGATTCGCGGACAAGAGATCGCGCTGGTTCCACAAAACGCAATGACCGCTCTCAATCCTGCCCTGTGCATTGGCCAGCAATTGCTTGCCGCCTGGAACGCTCATGCTGCGTCCAGTTATGCTGAAGCGCACCAGCGTATCATGGAGGCATTGACAGCAAGCGGTTTGCCGGACCGGGAACTTCTTCGCCGTCACACCACAATACTGTCTCCAGACCAGTTAGTCCGCATACTGATCGCCATGGCCCTGCTCCACAATCCCTGCTTGCTGATTGTGGATGACCTCAGCAGCACTGTGGATGGTGTCAACCAGGCAGAGATCTTCGCTCTCCTGAGCAAGCTGAACCGAGAGCGCAATCTCAGTATTCTGTACCTCTCTCGAGATCTCCTGTCATTGTCCGCGTGCGATCGAATCGCTATTCTGCACGATGGCCAGGTAGTGGAATGCGGCGCCACTACTCAGATCCTGCATCATCCAGTTCACCCTTACACCCGTCGTTGGGTGTACTCTTTGCCCGAGCGCCCCCGCCTGTTTCCCGAGTCATCCTCCCGCACAAGTGGTAGTGATACCCTGTCTATTCACTGATTGTCGGCGTTGTGAGAGTGACTTCCGCAGCCAGTGAGTTCAAACTATATTGGTAATCTGGGCTTGGAAGTTCATGCCGGTTTTGCGAAAAATTCTGGTGGTCGATGACGAACCAGCAGTGCTGCTCACTTATGAACTTGTGCTGCGGCATCAGGGTTTTGATGTCGGCAGTGCCGCCTCATCTCAGGAAGCAGACGAGCTTCTGGCGAAATCGAAATTCGACGTCCTGATCTCGGACCTGGGACTGCGCGGCGACAAGGACGGTCTGGCCGTGATCGAATCGGCACGCCGCCGCTACCCAGGCATCGGGTGCCTGCTGCTGACCGGTTTCGCGGAACCAGAAATCAGCGATGTTGCCGCCAGCAAAGGCATTCGAGTGCTCCTCAAGCCAGTCCACTTACCGGAACTGCTGTCTACCATCCGCTCTCTGCTCGGTGACAAGAATGCCGAGCAAACACCTAGGGCTTCATAGATTTGGCACTGACTAACTTTCTATCCGACGGAGAAGAGCCTGCACAGGACAGAACTATTCGATGAGAGTCACGAGAAGAAGATACTGAGTGCTGACTGCTGACTGCCGATTGCTGAATTCTCAGATCCCCAGCTTCTTGACTTCTTCGTTGTAATACTTGCGATAGAGGATGTCCCACTCCTGGGAGCCTTCCAGGATCGTCCGCTTCTGCGTCTCGATTTTCTGCCGCGCCGCCGCGTCAATGGTAGCTTCGCGCTTTAGTAATTCTTCCAGCACTTCTCGGGTCTTCAGGCGGATGGTGTTGCGGTCCTCGAGGAATTCCACTGCGTCCATTTCGGCAAGCGCATCCGTGACCGCATGCGCCAGTTTGTTCACCTTGTCGCGGCTGATTCTCACAGCACCGCCTTGTATTTGCGGACCAGTTCGCCTTTGACCTTCTTGAACATCTCCTGGTAATTCGCTCCGCTTTTCCGCATCTCGTCGGAATAGGCCTCCAGGATCGCGCGCACCTCGTCGTTGATGCGATCTTCGAGAGCCAACTCCTCGATCAGAGCTGTATTGACGCGCGTCTCCACCGCCGCCGGATTGGCGGTCTCAATAAACTCTTCTGCGATGAGCCTTTTAGTCAGTTGGCGGGCCAGATACCCGACATATTCTTTGGAAAGCAGCATGTGCGCGCGGAACGAGCTAGCTAACCCAAAAGTTTAACATAGCGGACCCACCGCAACGGCTGCCCGAGCCCGCTTAACCATTCTATTTTTCGCCGAAAACCCGGAGTATGATGTGAGGATCACCCCGACAAAAACCGCCGCGAGCACAAGACGGTTGCAGGGGACAGTTGTATCGGGTTGGCGAATACTGTCGATGCAGGACGATCTCACAACTATTCGGGACGACATGACCGCTTTCATTGAGGGTCACGGCATGCAGCGGTTCCATGGCTACGTGAGCGAAGAAGTTCAGAGCGTGATGTGGGACATGAACGGGAATCCGGAATCCTGGAAGGATTTCGTAGAGCTCGCCAAGAGTTCTGGCTCCAGTTTCCTCACCATGAATCATGCCAGCCTCGATCGTGACGACGTCGATTTTCTCGTCGATCGTCTCCGTAATGCCCCCTACGCCAACGAGGAAGATGTGGAGGAGGCTCGCTGGCTGCGCGCCTACGTCGGCAAGACCGGGTTCGTGCAGCTTGGCTTCCCCTATCAGGGCACGCTATTTCTCTGCGAACTCTCCACCGAATGGTACGACCGCTACCAGCGCCTGCTGGACATGGCGGAGGACTTCGGCGGCATCACTTACGAAGCTGATCAGGACGACGAGCGCTGAATCGTGCGCTGGATTGCTCGCCCCGCGGACCCTGTCATCATTCAGTCCTTAGCCTCTGAACTGCGGATTCCTGTTCCTCTCTCACGGCTCCTGGTTGCTCGTGGCATTCACACTCCTGAGCAAGCTGGCGTTTTTCTCTCTCCTTCGCTCAATCAGCTTCATAGTCCCTACAGCATGCTGGGAATGAAACCTGCAGTAGAACGTCTGCAGAGCGCGATTGCTAACCACGAGCGGGTTCTCATCTATGGCGACTACGACGTTGATGGCACCACCGCCATCGTAATTTTGAAAACTGCCATCGAATTGTGCGGCGGCCAGACCGAGTTCCACGTTCCTCATCGCATTCTTGACGGCTACGGCATGAAAGGTGACGTCATCGAGCAAGCTGCGGCTGACGGCATCCGGCTGATCATCAGCGTGGATACGGGCATTCGCGCTTTCGCCGCCGCCGACACAGCCTCGCGCCTCGGCGTGGATCTCATCGTCACCGACCACCACCTTCCAGACCAGGGCATGCCGCGCGCTTTGGCCGTGCTCAATCCGAACCAGCCTGACTGCGGTTATCCCTGCAAAGCATTGTGCGGCGCCGGAGTGGCATTCAAGCTGGCGCAGGCCCTCCTTGAAGCAACTGGACGCCAGCGCCTGCTGCCCTCATTCATCAAGATGGTTGCCATCGCGACTATTGCAGACGCCGTCCCCCTCACCGGCGAGAACCGCGTATTCGCTAAGCTGGGACTTGATGGGTTGAGCCGGCCGGTAAATCCTGGCCTGCGCGCCATCCTTGAGGTGGCTGCCCTCGATGGCTCACGGCGCGTCAACACCGGTGACATCGCCTTCCGCGTCGCTCCTCGCCTGAACGCCGCCGGACGCATGGATATCGCCCAAACCGTCATCGAGCTTTTCACCGAGAAAAACGAAATGCGGGCGCGGGAATTGGCCCAGAAGCTGGATACGCTGAATGCCGACCGCCAACAGGAAGAGCAACGCATCGTGGCGGAAGTTGAGCAGCGCCTCGAAAGTGAACCCGCCCTGCGTGAAGCCTACTGCATCGTCGTCGATGGAGATGGCTGGCATCGCGGAGTGATCGGCATCGTCGCCACTCGCGTCGTCGAGCGCTACTGCCGTCCCGCCATCGTGCTGTCACGCGACGGCGAAGAAGCGCACGGCTCCGGACGCTCCATCCGCTGCTTTCATCTGCTCGAAGCGCTGGAATCCTGCCGCGAGTTGTTCACCCGCTTTGGAGGCCACGCCCACGCCGTCGGCCTGGGACTTCCCTGCCAACAGATTCCGCATTTACGCTCTGCCCTCGATTCCTATGCGCGCACCCTTTTGACCCCCGAGGATTTCGTGCCCTGCCTTGAAGTCGATGGCGAGCTCGCCATCGATCAGGTGACTCCAGGCTTTTACCAAGATCTGCAGAGGCTGCAGCCGTTCGGCATGGGTAACCCCGAGCCCGTATTTGTCGGGCGCAATCTGCGCATTCTGCTTCCTCCCCGCATTCTTAAGGACAAGCACATCAAGCTGCGGTTCGCGAGAATCAGCAACAGCGGCAATGGAGCCGGCGACAATGGAGACCCCGGCCCTTCATTAGCAAGTCAGGCTGAGAGCCAGGATGGCAACAGCAGTGACGGCTTGAGCCGCAGCGCGTCGCATTTTTCGCCTACCATCGCCGCCATGGGCTGGCGCATGGCGGAGCAGATTGCTCGCGATCCCCTGGTGGTTGGAGATACGGTGGACGTCGCCTTCCGTCTCGATCACAACGAGCATCCGGATTGGGGCGGCCTGGAATTGGCCATCGAAGACCTTCGCCGCACCAACTCTAAACCTGCAGCTGTTTCCCCGGATCCCAAACTCGACCCTACGCCATCCTAAGCGGTCCACCCGATTTCTCCTTGACGAATTCCGGCCAGCGCGTAAGATGGCCCGTCTTCCAAGACATCTTCTTAAGCTACTGCTGCGGGGGGCTTAGGCAGCCCCTGCGAAAGCACTCATTTCTCGATCAAAGGAGCACACGATTTATGCCGAGGATTACACGACTCTGGCTGGTTCTGTGTCTTGTTGTCGCAGGCGCAGCCGCTGCTATGGCTCAACAAAACCCAGAGGAGGTGACCGGACCGCCCAAGGTGCTGGTGGTCGTCCGCGAGTTTCTCAAGCCGGGCAAAGCTGGCAGCCCGCATGTGAAAACCGAAAGCGCCTTCGTGAACGCATTTGCCGCCGCCAAGTGGCCAACTCACTATCTGGCCATGGATTCTCTCTCCGGCGTGTCGCGATCGCTGTTCATGATTGGTTACGACTCCTTCGAGGCGTGGGAAAAGGACAATCTGGGCACCATGAACAATCCCACCCTTTTCGCGGCGCTGGACCGCGCGTCCATTGCGGATGGCGACCTGCTTACCTCCACCGAATCGAGCACCTTCCTTTACCGCGAAGATTACAGTCTGCGGGCAAAAGTGAACGTCGCGCAGATGCGCTATTTCGAGATCTCGCGCTTCCATGTTCGCCCCGGACATCAGAAGGACTGGGAAGCTCTGGTCAAGATGTACATCAGTGGTTATGAAAAGGCTGTGGCCAACGGACGCTGGGCGGTATTCGAGGATATGTACGGCCACAACAGTGGCGGCACTTACCTCGTTATAGTGCCGATGAAATCACTTGCCGAAACCGACCGCGGCTTCACCGATTCCAAGCAATTCGCCGCAGCAATAGGCGAAGACGGCATGAAGAAGCTGGCCGAACTCGAAGCCGCATGCGTCGATGCGGCCGAAACCAACGTATTTATGTTCAATCCAAAAATGAGCTACGTTTCGGATAAGTGGATCGCCGCTGATCCCGCATTCTGGAAACCGAAAGCGCCATCGGCAGGGAAAAAATCAGAGCCCAAGCCTGCGCAATAACTGCAACCGGCGGACTGAGACTGCGGGTGCCCCAGGCCTGGGTGACCCACCCTTCCGCCTGCTTTTGGCGGAGGGTGGGAACCTCAAATAGCCATCGGTGGGTGCCTACGCCAGCGCCCTTCCGCACAGACTCTCCAGCACCCGTATCGGCGCCTGCTCCGCGCAGACCAGAGCATCCACTGGAATGATGAACGTCTGCTCCAAGGCATGCTGGCCCGCCAGAACCGCGTGCGGAACTCCATCGGTGAATACCAGCCACGTGGACATCGGTGGGAACTCGGTGCGAATCTTCTCGCACTCCGACTGGAAGGTCGAATTCTCTTTCAGATAATCGTGAAAGTGCAACATGAAGCTGTCGTAAGCCGAGCGGTCGGGAATCGGCAGTCCCGCACGATGAAGCACCTTCCGCACGCGCGCACCAAGAGTGTCGCCACCCGACGCAAAGCGCTTCAGTCCAGCTCCATCCGCCAACTTCTTCGCTAGATCCGGAAAGCGATCACCGGTATTCCAGACACGGGTCTTGCTTCCATGAATATTGGTGAAGACGCGCAGAATGCGACCGCCCCGCGTCGGCCGGCTGGGAAACGCATCCACATGCAGCAGGTCATTGCGCTTATGCAGCGGCAGATCGCGTCCCTCTTCCTCCACCGGACGGAAGCTGGCGTAATCCAGCGCCCAGTGATTGGCATAGGGCCGCAGGAAATCGCCGAGAAAATTCACCACCTGCGCCGAATAGGTTCGCAGAATACTCACTAAACGGGGAAATTGCGGGTCGCTCGAAGGAAATCCGCCCAGCACTCCCGAGACCGGGCGATAGGAAACATTCTTGTGAACACTCGACAGCTTCGAGCGCAGTCCGAGCAGGAACTCACGATCCTCGGCGGGAAGAGGAAAGGGCGGCTGCGCGAAATAAAGGATCTCGCCTCTTTCCAGTTGTTCGCAGTACCAGCCGGAGCGCCCGCTGATCTCGGTCGTGCTGGTCCAGCCACCCGGAAAGCTGTAATCGGAAACCGTAAGAACGGACACCCTCACCCCCGTGCCACCGCTCCGTTCCAGGTCTTAGGATCAGGATTCGCAGCCGCGCCGCGAGCCCACCTCACTCACCTCAGACTATACACAATAGACGCTCAAATCCTCCCATGGATTACGCCAGCAAGCCCTTGGCTGGGCAACGGTCTTCTAATTCTTGCAGCGGCTTGAACCTCCGCTTCGTGTTCGTACAAAAGGCGAGTCGCCGTCCCAAAGATATAAGATAGACCTTAAATGCCCTTTAGCGTTTCGCGGCTCAGGATTTGGTTTGCCTCTGCAGCCATCTTCCTGCTGATCCTGGTGGCCGGCTTCTATACCTACGGCCGACACCGGCTGCGCCTCCTGATGCACAGCGCCCCGCAGAAGCTGGGCATTGAAATTCAGCAAAGTACTCAGGGATTCACTCTTTCGAAGTCGCAAGCCGGACACACTCTGTTCACTCTTCACGCCTCGAACGCAGTTCAGTACAAGCAGGGAGGCAAGGCGGAGCTGAAGGACGTCAGCATCGTTGTCTACGGCCGCGAGGCCAACCGCTACGACCAGATCTACGGCTCCGACTTCGCCTACGACCCGCAGTCGGGCAATGTCACCGCGCAGGGCGAAGTGCATATCGATCTCGAGGGTAACGCCTCCGGCGAGGTCCGCTCTGACCAGGTTCCCCCGCGCGAGCTGAAGAATCCCATCCACCTGAAGACCAGCGGCCTGGTCTTTAATAAAGATACCGGCATCGCCCAGACGAAAGAGCAGATCGAGTTTCGCATCCCGCAGGTCAGCGGCTCCGCCAAGGGCGCCAGGTACGATCCCAAGGCAAACACGCTGCTTCTTGATTCCAACATCCAGCTTGAAACCAGCGAGCGCAATGCCAGGCTGGTGGCCAGAAGAGGCGAGATCAGCAAGAATCCGCCGCGTGTGATCCTCGACGACGCAAAGCTCACCCGCAGAGGCAGCACGGTGAACGCCGGCAAACTCGTTGTTTATCTGCGTCCCGATAACACCATCGATCACGTGCTGGCGTCCGATCAGGTCACCGCGCAAGTCACCGGCAAGAGCAATATCCAGGCGCAGGCGCCGCAAGCCGAGATTCAGGTTGACACCAACAACGATCTGCGGTCGGCGCTGCTGACCGGTGGCGTTGCCGTGAACGTAGAAGGTGAGCGCCCCATGCAGGGCAACGCGGGCAGCGTCCTGGTGGACTTCGGATCCAATGCTCGCACTGAAACAATTCACGCCAGTCAGAATGTCCACCTGGTCCAGCCACCACAGACCAAGGATGGACAGGCAATCGAGTTGACCTCCGACGTCCTCGATTTCCACGCGGCAAATCGCAGCAATCCGGAGCGTGCCGAGACGGGCGGCGCTGCCGCAATCAAAATCACCCCGCCGACTGGCGCCACCGGCTCAACTCAATCCAGTACCCCTCCCGGTCCCACTGTGATCACTGCCACCCGGTTTTTCTTCCGCTTCGACGAACAGAATCGGCTCAAGACGGTGGTCGGCTCACCCAATGCCAAGCTGGTTTCTACAGCTTCCGGCCAACCCGACCGCACCAGCACCAGCACAGTTCTGACTGCAACCATGAATCCCTCAGGTGGAATCGGCTCGCTTGTGCAGGAAGGCGATTTTCATTATCGCGAGCCCGCTGCTCCCGGCAGCAGCACTCCAACCGGCCGCGAGGCTTGGGCGGCGAAAGCAACTTACAACCCCAACGACGGAATACTCGTGCTTACTGGCAATCCGCGCTTCACCGATCAAGGTGTGACCACGACGGCCGACCGCTTGCGCATCAACCGCCGGTCAGGTGACGCATTGGCCGAAGGCAATGTCAAAACCACGTACTCCGAGCTGAAGCAGCAGCCGAACGGGGCCCTGCTGGCGACCGCCGACCCGATCCACGTAACCTCGGCCGCCATGATCGCCCGCCGCGCTTCCGGAACCGCCCACTACACCGGTAATGCCCGACTGTGGCAGACCTCCAACGCCGTCGAGGCTCCCATCATCGATTTCGATCGCGATCAACGATCGGTGGTCGCCTCAGCCTCAGGCGGACAGGTTGTCTCCACCGTTTTTGTCCAGCAAGGCAACAATGGCAAGCAGACCCCGGTCAAGGTTACGGCCACGCGGCTGAGTTACATCGATGCCGACCGCAAGGCACACTTCGAAGGCCGGGTTTTACTGCGAAGCACTGATGGCACGGTTGCCGCCGACACCCTGGACGCCTTCCTCCAGCCCCATACTTCTTCCCAAGTGGAGCAGAAGGGTGGAGGTGGAGCTGCCTCCGGCAACCAACTGGACCGCGTGGTCGCTGTGGGTCATGTAGTCATTCAACAGGCGAATCGAAGAGCCATAGGTCAGAAGCTGGAATACCTGCCCTCGGAGAGCAAGTTCCGGCTGACCGGCGGACCGCCTAGCATTTTTGATGCCGAACACGGCAATGTTACCGGCGATTCGTTGACTTTCTACAGTCACGATGATAAGGTCCAAGTTGAAGGCGGCCAGAACGGCCCAAGTGTTACCAAAGCGAGAGTTTCCAAGTAGATGCAGACCCTGGCGACCGACGAAGTTGGCAAGTCTTACCGCAGTCGGCGGGTAGTAAACGGGGTCAGTCTCCATGTAAATCAGGGTGAGGTGGTCGGCCTGTTAGGACCCAATGGAGCCGGCAAGACCACAACCTTCTACATGATCGTCGGCCTGACTCCTCCCGATCTGGGAAGAATTCTCATCGACGGCAAGGACATCACCGACGTGCCCATGTACCTGCGGGCGCGAAATTTTGGTATCAGTTATCTTCCGCAGGAGCCCTCGGTTTTCCGCAAGCTCACCGTGGAAGAGAACATCCTGGCGGTGCTGGAAGCACAACCCCTCTCCTGGCATGAACGGCGGGAGAAAATGGAAAAGCTGATCGACGAGCTAGGCCTCAGCCATATCCGCAAGAATCGTGGCTATGCGCTCTCCGGAGGAGAGCGGCGCCGGGTCGAGATCGGCAGAGCGTTGTGCATTTCCCCATCCTTTATCTTGTTGGACGAGCCTTTCTCTGGCATCGACCCCATCGCCGTGCTGGACCTTCAAAAAATCATCTTCGACCTGAAAAACAGCGGCATTGGGGTCCTCATTACCGACCACAATGTGCGCGAAACACTTTCCGTTACCGATCGGGCGTATATCATTAATGATGGCAAAATCTTCCGCGCAGGGACACCGGAGCAGCTAGGCGGCGATCCAGAGGTCAAGCGCGTGTACCTGGGGGAGAGTTTCTCCCTCGTCTAAAGGCAGGACGGGCCACTTCTCATGGTACTTCTTCAGCACAAACTCAGCCTGCGGGTCAGCCAGAAGCAGATCCTCACACCCGGCCTGGTGCAGATGGTCAGCGTGCTGGCGCTGAATAAGATTGAGCTGAAGGACATGATCAACGCCGAGATGGTGGAAAACCCCGTCCTGGAAGAACTTGATGGCACAGTTCCACTGCTGGACGATGTCGCTGGCCGGGCTGAAGACCGCGAACGCAGTCAGCGGACTGCGGAGGAAGCCGATCCGGTAGTAGCCGTCACTCCAAAAGATCCCTTCGAAGAAATCGACTTCGGCTCCTTCTTTCAGGACTATCTTGATCCCGGATATCGCACCAGTTCCGATGTAGAGTCGGTCGAAAAGCCTTCCTTCGAGAATTTTCTATCAAAGCCCAGCACTCTGACCGACCACCTCATGTGGCAGTTGGGAGCCAGTCACGTCAACGACAAGATTCGGGCAGCCGCTGAGCTGGTAATCGGAAATCTCAATGAGGACGGTTATCTGATCGCGACCGAAGACGAGCTGATGGCGCAGGCCTATCCGAGTGAATTGCTGGCAGTCTCGGATTCAGAAGCCTCGGCGAAAAAAGAAGCTTCTTCGCCACTAGACGAGGATGCTCCACCAGTTCCATCGCCGGCTCTTTTCGCTGACGACGAAATCAGCGCCGACCGGTCGGAAACATACTCATCCGCGGCTGCGCTCTCGGCCGAGAAGCCGCTGTTTGAGCCCCAGCCGCATGCCGCGGCAGTAGGATTGGCTGAGGAGACTCTGCCTGAAGAATCTCCCAGCTATGCCGCCGATTCCGTCGCTGACATGATTGCAGCAGTGGCGGTTGCACCCGAACCGGAGGTGCAGTCTAAACAGGAGTTTGTGCCCCCGGCTGGGATCGAGCCAGTGTTCACGCTCGAGGATCTTCGTGCTGCTACAGATTTGATTCGGCAGATGGATCCTGTGGGGGTTGCCAGCCGAGACCTGCGTGAATGTCTGCTGGCACAGCTGCACTACCACCAGCGAGTCAAGGTAGAACACGATCTGAATGGCGGCAATGGCACGAGTCAGGTGTTGAAAGATGCCGTAGAGATTGTCAGTAATCATCTGCGGCTAGTGCAGAATAAGCAGCTCAAGGAAATTGCCAAAGCCATCGGCGGCACTCCGGAAAGCGTACAAGCGGCGCTGGACTACATTCGTACTCTCGATCCCAAGCCCGGACTTCGCTACAACATCGTGGAGCCGCGTCTGATCGAGCCCGATGTTGCCTTCATCAAGCAAGGCGACGAATACCAGGTGGTACTGAACGACGACGACGTGCCCCAACTTCGGCTCAACACCAGCTATAAGCGGCTTCTCAACCGTGATGCGGCGGAAAAAGATGTGCGCTCCTATGTCAAGGAGCGCTACAAATCCGCCATTCAGTTGATCAAGAATATCGAGCAGCGCAAGCAGACGATCCTAAAAGTGTGCCACGCCGTTGTGGGAAGGCAGAGGGAATTTCTCGATCAGGGCATCGATTACCTGAAGCCGATGATGATTAAAGAGGTGGCGGAGGAGATCGGAGTGCATCCCTCCACCGTCAGCCGGGCCGTAGCCAACAAGTATGCCCACACCGCGCAGGGCGTCTTTGAATTGCGCTACTTCTTCAGTGAAAGCGTGCAAGGACCGGAAGGCGGCAATACCTCCCTGCTGATTCTGAAACGCCGTGTAAAAAAGCTGATTGAGGAAGAAGACCCCGCCAGGCCGTTAACCGACGAGCAGATCACCCGCATCCTCCAGTCGCAGGGTATCCAGGTCACTCGTCGCACGGTCGCGAAGTACCGGGAGGATATGAAGATCCCCTCGACCCACCAGCGCCGAGTGAAAAATTAATGGGGTTTGCGAGTTTTCCTGTTGTCCGTGTACGTGCAACAGGCTAAGCCGCCCGGAATGGAGCACAGGCTCACCGGGTCGACGTCTCTAATAGCCCAAAAGTTGGGGCAAGGAGATTGCAGTAGACCCACCGGAAACAGTTCCGCACACGCAAAAGTGGCGGGAGCGGTTCCGGTTTCATAGGGGGCGTTCGATGAACGTGGAATACACCGGCAGGCAATACGAAGTCACACCTGATATCCGCAAACAAATCGAACACGGGCTGAAGAAACTCGTCCGCATCCTGGGCGACAATTTCGAAAGCAAAGTCATCCTGGCGATGGAAAAGCGCCGTTGTAAAGCAGAAATCGCGGTCATCACACGAATCCCCAATCCTGTAGTTGGCCTGGCCGAGGCCAATGACATGTCCCTGGCCGTTGGCGAGGCCCTGGAACACATTGAGCGCCAGGTGGTGAAAAACCGGGCGCGCTGGAGAAATCTCAAACGCCAGCCTCGTAAGCATTGGCATACCGAGTCCCGTAAAGAGGACGTGGACGTCCGCGTTCGAGTGGGCCCCAATGCAGCGGCGGCGGTTCCGGTTGTGGTGCACAGTTTCCCCACAGTAGCCCGGATCACCGAAACGCATGTGGTTCGGTCTGACGAATCAGTGGCCATGAAACCGATGACGCTGGAAGAAGCCGTCAAGGAAGCGGAATTCCGCGATCGGGATGTGTTCGTCTTTCGTGACGAAAAAGGAAAAATCAAAGTCCTTCATCGCAAAAAAGACGGCAAGATGGAGCTGATCGAAGCACCGTAGAAAACGGGCCACGCATTGCACGGATTTTCACGGATCTTTTTCGGTCTATTGGTCTTTTCTCGGGGCCCATTGAGATCGATCGGGGTTTCGCGAGAAGTGTAAACCTGTGCCGGATAGACCGTAGGCGATGCCGATCGGTCGTCACCTTCCTTCTTTTCTTGTCTTATTTCTAATCCGCGAAAAACCGTGTAATCCGTGGCCGCCCGTGATTTACGATGGCTAAGGATGGCATCCCAGAAAAATTCAAAGCACAAACCAGGCGCCTCACCAGCCACTTCCCTCGACGGGCGCAAACCCCGAGTTCGTGCGCCTGGTCTTGGCACTGAGCTGGTGATCATCACCGGACTGAGCGGGTCCGGCAAAGGTTCGGTCCTCAAGGTCTTTGAAGATCTGGGCTACTACTGCGTGGACAACATGCCCGTGGAGTTGATCCCCAGCTTTGCCGAACTGGTGCAGCAATCGCCGGAGATCGACCGTGCCGCGCTGGTGGTGGACGTCCGCGAAGGTGCGCGCCTGGAGAGACTGCCTGCCATCCTCAAAGCAGTCCGAAAACTCCTCCCCACACGCATTCTTTACCTTGAAGCCACAGATGAAGCGCTGTTGCGCCGTTTCAGTGAAACTCGCCGTCCTCATCCTTTAGGCACGTCTTCTCCGGTTCGGACTTCCATCCTGGCCGAACGCAAGCGCCTCGGCCCGATCGCCAAGCTAGCCGACGACATCCTCGACACTTCGAAGTTCAACGTTCACGAACTGCGCGCCCACATCAATCGGCGTTTTAAGACAGAGTCTCCCGACAACGGAATCCTGGTTTCCTGCGTAAGCTTTGGTTTTCGCGAAGGCGTGCCAGAGGACGCTGATCTGGTGTTCGATGTTCGCTTCCTGCCCAATCCCCACTTCATTCCCGAATTCCGGCCATACACAGGACGGCATCCGCGAGTCGCCAAATATATCCGCTCGTTCCCGCAAACTCAGGAATTCATCAATCGCATCTCCGATTTGCTGATTTACCTGTTGCCGCACTATGTGAAGGAAGGCAAAAGCTATCTCACTATCGCCTTCGGCTGCACCGGCGGCCAGCATCGCTCGGTGATGATTGCGGAAGACGTAGCCAAACGGCTTAAGAAGGCCGGTTATCAGGTAAAGAATGTACATCGGGACAGTCCGCGATAGGGCTGATGGAAACCAAATTGGGCCTTCAGTGCAGGGTGCACTCTCCGCCGTTACGTGCGGAAGTACACAAACTCAAGTAGAATCATTAATCTGTATCCCTGCCACTCCATCTCGGATAATCCGTCGGCACACGCTCTGAGAAGCACAACTGGGATTGGAATTTCCATTTGTGGCAGCGTTGTCGTCAGGCAGGGCACCTGCTAATGCGCCAGCTTTTCCGACTCCTGCGGTACGTCGCACCCTACGGCCTTCAACTCGCTCTGTCTATCATCCTTATGTCGCTGGTCGGATTGCTGGACGCCTTTCGGGTTCTCCTCGTCGGCCCCATCTTTGACCGTGTACTGAATCCCGCATCACAGTCCAAGAACATCGCCCTCTTCCGGTTTCCCGGCACTGACCGGCTTCTCTACTTACAGGAACTCGTTCCCAGGCACTTCACCAACGCCTGGACCGTGGTGGCGTTTGCCATGGTGGCCGCCACTGTGCTGAAAGGCGTCTTCGATTATCTGGGCACGTACCTGGTGAACTACGCCGGCTACGGCATGATCACCGATCTGCGTGATGCGCTCTACAATCGCATCCTGCGTCGCTCGGTAGGGTTCTTTCAGCGACACACCACGGGCACGCTGCTGTCCACGCTGGTCAACGACATCGAAAAAGTCCAGTTTGCGATGTCCACCGTGCTCGCCGAGTTTCTGCAGCAATTCTTCACGCTGATATTCACGGCGATGGTGGTCGTTCTCTTGGGCGGCAAGCTGGCCTGGATGCTGGTGGCCTTCCTGCCGGCGATCTTCTATTCTGCGCGCCGCATTGGACGCGGCGTTCGCCGAACGACCCGCCGTGGACAGGACAACCTGGCGGAAATCCAGAACATCCTGCACGAAACCATCACTGGCAACCGCGTGGTAAAAGCCTTCGGCATGGAAAAATGGGAGTCGCTGAAATTCCGCAGTGCTGCCAGACGTCTGTTCCGCGCCAATATGCGGTCCGTGCGGGCCGCGTCCATCAGCTCTCCCCTGATGGATACCTTCGGCGCCATCGCCATCGCCCTGTTGCTTCTGCTCGGCCGCGACTACATCAAAGCTCACGTGTTCACCGCCGGAACCTTCCTGGCATTCCTGGTGGCCGTGTTCAAGCTCTACGATCCGGTACGGCGGTTTGCGATCTTCAATAACAATTTCCAGCAGGCCTTAGGCGCATCTTCCTCGATCTTCGATTTCATGGATTCCCAGGATGATGTGCGCGAGAAGCCCGATGCCAGGATACTGCCCCCCTTCCGCGACTGCATCCGCCTGGAAAACGTCAGCTTCCAGTACAACGACGAAGACAGCGCCCGGCCGGTACTCCAGGGCATCGACCTCACGGTCGGCAAAGGTGAGGTGCTGGCCATCGTAGGTTCCAGTGGCTCCGGCAAGAGCACCCTGGCCCAGTTGATTCCCCGGTTTTTTGACGTATGCGACGGGAGAATCACGATTGATGGCATCGATGTTCGCGACGTCACCTTGGGCTCCTTGCGCTCGCAGATCGGCGTCGTCACTCAGGAAACCATCCTGTTCAATGACAGCGTGCGGAACAACATCGCCTACGGCCAGCCCAACGTCTCCCTCGACCGCGTCATGGAGGCGGCTCAGGCGGCTCTGGCCGAAGGCTTCATTCAGGAACTGCCGGAGGATTACAAGACCGTTATTGGAGAGAAGGGAGTCCGGCTCTCCGGCGGAGAGCGGCAACGCCTGGCTATCGCTCGCGCCCTGCTGAAGAATGCTCCCATCCTGATCCTGGACGAAGCTACTTCGGCACTCGACAGCGAATCAGAAGCCTTGGTTCAATCGGCACTGCAGAACCTGATGGCTGGGCGTACCGTGTTTGTGATCGCTCACCGGCTCTCCACCGTGCGGCGCGCCGATCGCATCGTCGTGCTCGAGAATGGAATGATTACCGACATCGGTACGCATGAAGACCTCATGAGCCGCTTGGGGACCTATCGCCGGCTGTATGATCTCCAATTCGTAGATCTGGAGCCGCCGACCACTGCGGGAATCGTGAACGAATAGCTGTATCAGATCGCCGGGCCGAACCGAAGGCGAAAAAACTAAAGACGGGCAAGCACCAGGCATGTCGATCCGTTCGATGACGGGATTCGCGCAGGTAAAGGGGCAGGTCGATGACCAGCTCAGCTTCACCTTGTCGCTGAAATCGGTGAATCATCGCTTCCTCGACCTGCACATGCGCATGCCGGCCGACACCGATGCCCTGGAGATGAAACTCCGCCGCACCTTAAAGGAAAAGCTGGCGCGCGGACATGTGGAGCTTGTTTTATCGCTCGAACGCAGCGGAGCACAGGGTTTGGCGCTGAACAAAAGCCTGGTGAGCAATTACGTGCACATATTTCGCGCTGCCGCAAAGGAATTTTCGCTGCCCGCCGAGCCGGATCTCAATGCGATTTTCAAGGTTCCCGGTATGCTGGAAGGGCCAGTGGCGCAAATGAACGGGGACGCTGAAGCCGCCGTGCTTCTGAAATTGGAAGAAGCGGTCTCCAAGCTGGATCACATGCGGGCCGATGAGGGTAAGGCCATTGAGCGCGAATTGCGTGAGCGAATCGAGCGCCTGCGCCATGCTACACGGGAAATCGACAAGGTAAGGACAGTCGTGCTTCGTGCATACATGGAAAAACTGCAGAGTCGCCTGCAGGAGCTGATGGCAACCCAGGCCAATGCGGATCGAATTTTGCAGGAAGCGGCGGTGCTTGCCGAACGCAGTGACATCCAGGAAGAATGCGTGCGCATGCAGACTCACATCGATCACTTCCTGGGATTGCTGTCCACGGAAAAAGAAGTCGGTAAGAAAATGGACTTCCTGCTGCAGGAAATGGGACGCGAAGCCAATACCCTGCTGTCCAAAACCTCCGGTGTTTCCGGCGAAGCCCTGAAGATCACCGAGTACGGCCTGGCAATGAAAGCCGAGATCGAAAAACTGCGCGAGCAGGTGCAGAACATCGAATGAGCGGCATCGTTTACATTATCTCCGCGCCTTCGGGCTCGGGCAAAACGACCCTTAGCAACGAATTGCTGCGCCAGGTGCCGGATCTGGAGTTCTCCATCTCCTACACCACCCGCAAGCCACGCGGCCAGGAAAAAAATGGCCGCGAATATTTCTTCGTATCCACGCAAGAGTTCGAGCGCATGATCGAACAGAACCAGTTCCTGGAATATGCCTGTGTTTTTGGCGATTATTATGGTACTGCCCGCCGCTTTCTCGACGACGCCAAATCCAAAGGCAAAGACCTTCTGCTGGACATCGATGTACAGGGAGCGCGCCAGGTGAAGGAGAAACTCCCTGATGCAGTCAGCATTTTCATTCTGCCGCCTTCGCGCGAGGTTCTGGAGCAGCGCCTGCGCGATCGCAGCGCCGCCGACCGCATATCCGACGAGGTGATTGACCGCCGCTTACAGGCGGCCGCCAAAGAGATCGCGAATTATCGCAAGTATGACTATATACTGGTAAATGATCGCCTCGAGGAGTCACAGGGGCAACTTAGGGCGATCGTACTGGCGGAACGGATACACCGCTCCTCTTCTCGCAGTTCCACCGATTTGTCAATTATCCGCAAGGCGGAAGACTGTCGCCTGCATAACCAGGGACCCAGGGCTCAGCAGATTTTGGCGTCGTTTGGGTTCTCTACCGTGCCCAGCAGTTGATCACATGGGGATGAACAATGAAGTTAATTGAAGGATTTGATAGTAATTACCGATACATCATCGTCGCGGCCCGTCGTGCGCGACAACTGCAATCCGGAGCGCGTCCACAAATCGATACCACCGCTCGCAAGCCTTGCAAGATTGCGCAGGAAGAAATCAAAGCTGGCAAAGTAAAGTGGATGATCAACCAGCCGGAAAAGACGGCGGTGGAAGCTGCCAGCGAGATGCTGGACAAAGTGGTCGGAAACTAACACTCGATTCCGCGTGCGTCGGTTTCAAGGCCGGGAGTCGTCCTCTGGCCGTCCGCAACGAAGGTGAATCTATGGCCGGCAGCACGAGTCCGGGAGCTGCTTTTCGCCGTCTAATAGAATGAGCGTTGCGCGAAGCGCGCCCTAATTCCATGAAGATAGCTTTGGGTGTGACCGGTGGAATCGCTGCTTATAAGGCGGCAGAGATCGTGCGCCTGCTGCAGGACCGCAATCTCCGAGTGCAGGTGATCATGACCGCGGCCGCCCAGGAATTCGTTCGGCCGCTCACTTTTGCTGCCCTCAGTGGCGAAAAGGTTATTACCGACATGTTCGGTGCCGAGGCCGAACCACCGAATGTGGAATCGGCGATTGAGCACATCGCCGTAGCCGAATCCATCGACGCGCTGCTCGTCGCGCCCGCAACTGCCGACGTGATCGCCAAGTTCGCGCACGGCCTGGCCAACGATTTCCTCTCCACTCTCTTTCTCGCCACCAGGGCGCCTGTGATCGTTGCGCCCGCGATGAACGTGAACATGTGGGAGAACGCGGCAACCAAGGCCAACATCGAAATTCTGCGACAGCGCGGCGTTCACATTGTGGAACCCGACAGCGGCTATCTGGCTTGCGGCATGGTGGGCGCCGGAAGACTGGCAGCCAATGAGACCATCGTCAATACACTCATGCAGTTGCTGGGTGCGGGCCACGATCTTGCCGGCGAAACTGTGCTGATCACCGCCGGCCCCACGCGCGAAAAGATCGATCCTGTGCGCTACATCAGCAACCGCTCCAGCGGTAAGATGGGTTATGCCCTGGCCGAAGCCGCCCAGCGGCGTGGAGCGCGCGTCATTCTGGTCAGCGGCCCAACTTCTCTTGAGCCTCCCACGGGGGTGGAGTTCTTTCGCGTGGAAACCGCGACCGAGATGCTGCACACGGTGATGGCGCATCGCTCGGAAGCAACGGTGATCATCAAAGCCGCGGCGGTTGCAGATTACAAGCCCAAAAATGAGCTGCCGCAGAAGATGAAGCGCCATGCTGCTTTTGCGCTGGAACTGGAGCCCACCGAGGACATCGCCGCCGAACTAGGGCGACAATCTGGACCGCAAATCGTCGTCGGTTTTGCCGCAGAGACGGAAAACGTACTGGAGAACGCCCGCAAGAAGCTGATCTCGAAATCCCTTGACGCGATCGTGGCTAACGACGTCTCGCAAGTGGACAAGGGCTTCGATGTCGACCGCAACGCAGTCACCATCATTACTCCGAATGAAGTTGTGGACGTTCCGGTCGCAAGCAAGTTCGAAATCGCCAACCGCATTCTGGACGAGATCCACAAGATCCGACTGCAGCGCGGCGCAGCAGTGAAGACGAAATAGGCGAACACTTGCCTTATACGCGCAAATTGTCATCCTTATTCATGCAAATTGTCATTCCGAGCGAAGTTCCCTAATCCGCTGCGCGGATGAGGGAACGCAGTCGAGGAACCTGCTTTTGGGCTGGTTCGACTCGACGTTCCCACCTTCCGCCAAAAGCGGGCGGAAGGGTGGGCCGCCCTGCCTCGTCGAGCCCGCCCGACTAAATGCATTATCATCAAATCCAAAGCATGCCCCAGAAAATCGCCCCTGAATTACTCCCTTCGCTGGCCGACCGCGTTCGGTACTACCGCGAACTCGGCATCTACGATTTTTACCGTCGCGCCGGCTCGGCAGCAGGAAGCGTCGACGCTGATGCGCCTTTCTCAGCCACATCAGAAGCTCTACTCACCTCCCTCCAAACGCAAACAACAGTCGCCCTCGATCCACGCCAGGCTCTCCACCTCATTCGCGAAGATCTCGGCGACTGCACGCGCTGCAAGCTGCACAAGCTGGGTCGAAAGCAGATTGTCTTTGGCGTAGGAAATCCGCAAGCGGAACTGATGTTTGTTGGCGAGGGCCCGGGCGCCGATGAAGACGAGCAAGGCGAACCCTTCGTCGGGCGCGCCGGCCAGTTGCTCAACAAAATGATCGAAGCCATGGGGCTGCGGCGCGAGCAGGTTTATATCGCCAACGTGGTGAAGTGCCGTCCCCCCGGCAATCGCACGCCCGAGCGCGACGAATGTGAAACCTGCTCGCCGTTTCTGCTGCGCCAGATCGACGTGATCAAACCCAAGGTGATCGTTGCGTTGGGTTCAGTAGCCGCCAAAAACCTGCTCAGCCTCGACGACACCATGTCGAACCTGCGCCGCCGCTGGTACGACTTCCGCGGCAGCAAGCTGCGCGTGACCTATCACCCTGCGTTCTTGCTGCGCGATCCGCGCCAGAAGGCTGAGGCCTGGAAAGACCTTCAGCACGTGATGGAAGAACTTGGCCTGCCGATCACCAAGCGAGCGCCGGCCTCTTAGAACTTGCCGTTTTCAATCTAAAATAGCCTGATCACAACTCGTACTCGGAGCACCCTGCCTTTATGACGCCCAAGTTCTGTGAGGTCGCCGTCCCTGTTCCTCTGGAGGCGACCTTCACCTACCGGCTCAATGGCGTTACCACGGTAGTGGGCGGGCGGGTGCTCGTTCCCTTTCGCGAGCAGAAGCTGCCCGGAATCGTCACCGAGCTGCACGATCGCGAGCCCGATTCCAGCATCACGGCCAAAAACATCCTGCAGGTCCTCGATGCCGAGCCGGTTCTCGATGCGGGCCTCCTGGAACTTGCCCAGTGGATCGCGCACTACTACATCGCTCCCATTGGCGAAGTTTTTCGCACCATGCTCCCGCTGGGTGCGGAGGTGCGGCGGGCAAAGAGCTATCGCATCACGGAAGCGGGCTACACTGCCCTGCATGAATCTGCCACCCGAGGCTCGTCCTTGCGCTCACGCAAGACTCCCGAAGAGCAGGCCGTCGAGTACTCGGTGCTCGACTATCTCACCGATGGCGAGCCCGCTCGCGAGCAAACCCTGCGCTCAGCTACCGGCGCAAGCCGAAGGCTTCTCGATAGTCTGGTCGCAAAGAAATGGATTGCGCGCCAGGACGTCACGGCGGCGCGCGACGCTCGCCGCACCGTATCCATCGTTGTGCTGAACGAAGCCGAAGCCGGCCCGGAAAGCTTCGAGCCACGCTGCACTCCAGACGGACGCCGCCCCCGCGCTCTTCGCAAACTCAACGCGAGCCAAATGGCCATCATTGACTCTCTACGCAGCGCAGGCGGCAAGCTGCCTCTCATCCACCTGCGCGACCTGGGCGCATCCCGCAGCAGCATCGAATCGTTGAAAAAGCGCGGCCTCATCACAGTGGCTGAGCAAGCGGCAGGCTTCGAGATCAGTGGCCTCGAGCATCGCCCCCGGCCGCTCGACTTCGCTTTCAATTCCGCCCAGAACGAAGCCCTGCGCCAAATTCTCGCCGCGACTGAAAATCGCACCTTCTCCGTGTCGCTGCTGCACGGCGTTACCGGATCGGGCAAAACCGCCGTCTATCTTGCGGCGATGCGTAGCGTGCTGGAATCTGGCCGCTCGGCAATCATGCTGGTGCCGGAAATCGGACTCACCCCTGCCGCCGCCGCGCAACTGCACGAGACCTTCGGCGATGACGTCGCCATCCTTCACTCGGCTCTCTCCGCCGACGAACGCGCGGAACAGTGGCACCGCATCCACCGAGGCGAAGCGAAAGTAGTCGTGGGCACGCGCTCGGCCGTCTTTGCTCCTGTTGCGGATTTGGCGCTCATCGTTGTCGATGAAGAGCACGACCTTTCATACAAGCAGGAGGAGACCCCCCGCTATCACGCCCGCGATGTCGCCGTCATGCGTGCCAAGATGGCCGGGGCCGCGGTCGTTTTGGGCTCGGCCACGCCGTCTCTCGAGTCGTACTTCAATGCCGGACGCAAATACAAGCTGATCTCGCTTCCCGATCGCGTCGAGCAGAGGCCGTTGCCGGAAGTCGAACTCGTGGATATGAAGGAAGAATTCCGTGCCTCTGGCAACGAACCTCTAATGTCACGCCGTCTGGCGGAAGCAATCAAGGAACGCCTGGAGCGCCAGGAGCAGGTAATGGTCCTGCTGAATCGCCGTGGCTACTCGCCCACGGTTCTCTGCCGCTCCTGCGGCGACACCATCCAGTGCCAGAACTGCGCTATCAGCATGACGCACCACAAGGGCGCGCGGCGCCTGCTCTGCCACTATTGCGGTTCTGTCCAACGCGTGCCGGAGAAGTGCGCGAAGTGCGGCAGCGAATACGTCTATTTTCTTGGCGCGGGATCGGAAAAGTTAGAAGAGCACCTGCACGGCCTGTTTCCCCAGGCACGAATTGCGCGCCTCGATCGCGACACCGTGCGTGGACGACGCGACTTTGAGCGCGTCCTCAACGCCCTGCACGCCGGTGAACTCGACCTGCTGGTTGGCACGCAGATGATCGCCAAGGGTCACGACATTCATGGCGTCACGCTGGTCGGAGTGGTTGGCGCGGACCTGGCGCTGCGCTTCCCTGATTTTCGCGCCGCCGAGCGCACCTTCCAACTGCTGACCCAGGTAGCCGGGCGCGCCGGGCGCGGCAATACTCCCGGCCAGGTGATCCTGCAGACTTTCTTCCCCGAACATTACGCGATCCAATTCGCTGCCCAGCACGATTACGCCGGCTTCTTTGAAAAAGAAATCCGCTTTCGCAACTGGATGAAATACCCGCCCCACAGCGCGCTGGCGAATGTGGTGATCCGCAGCGACAAATTGGAGGAGGCGCTACGAATAGCGGGAATTCTCGGCAAGTGGTTCGAACGTGAGTCGCCTGCGAAAATCAAAGTTCTCGGGCCCGCTGCCGCGCCAATCGTGCGGCTCAAGCGCGATTATCGCTATCATTTCCTCCTGAAATCAGCCAGCCGGGAAGCGTTGAACAGCACCATCCGGGCCATGCTTCACGAAGCCACCGAGCGCAAGCTTCCGAGAACAAGCATTGTGGTCGATGTGGACGCGCAGAATCTGCTGTGACCCTCGTCGAGTCTGGGCCTCCACGAACATACACCAGTAACATGGTCACGCCAGCAGCTAACACGTGGGAACGGACGTCCCCGTCCGTTCAGGTCGAGGCGCAGCCTCGACAAAACTGCCGCCACCGAATTCTGATGGCGAGCTGCTGAGTGCTGACTTCTGACCACTCCGCCCGATATCACCAGTGCGACACGTCAAATCCCTGAATCGGAGCCGGCAAGAAAGTCAGTACCAGCAGCAGCAGCCCAAGCAGGGCCAAAACCTGGCGTCCACGCGAGAGGCCGGGCCACATCGGGACCAAGGGATGGCGCACTCCAGTCAGCGCCAGCAAGGCCGCCCAGATCAGCCATCCTGGCCACAGCCAATATCCTAGAGGAAGCAGGATTCCAATGGTCAGAACCGAGACGAATTTGTGCGCGCGTGGCGAAAGGGCATACACGATGTGTCCGCCATCCAGTTGTCCCCCGGGAAGCAGGTTGAGCGCAGTGGCAAACATTCCCACCCAGGCCGCGATGGCCATGGGATGCATCTCCAGCGCCTCCAGCGGATACTGAGCAGCACTTACCGGAAAAGCAATCCGGTAAACCACCCGGAAAATCCAGGGATAGCTCAACACAATGTCGCCCTGGTGCGCAATTGCAGGGAGCGGCCGTGAATCCATCAGCGCCAGCAGCAGCACGATGATCGCCACCAAAAATCCTGCGATTGGACCCGCAATGCCGATATCAAAGAGCGCCTCGCGCGAGCGGATCGGCGAGCGGATACGAATAAAGGCGCCCAGCGTGCCGATCAGGGTAGGCGCGGGAATAAAGAACGGCAAAGTAGCCTGAACGCCGTACCGCAGGCACATCAGGTAATGCCCCATCTCGTGGGCGAGCAGGATCAGCATCAGCGAAAAAGCAAAGGGGACACCCAATAGCAATCGCGAGGGCTGCTGCACGATCCACTCGATGGGGAACAGCGGCAGCGCATCTTCCTGCAAGGTAAACAGCGGTTGGTTGTGGAGAAAATTGGCTTCCAGGCGAGTCCCTACCACCAGCGTTGTGCAGATGGTTAGAAGCAGCAGGAGGATATGTAGCCAATAGCGTCGCCGGGGACGCGGCGGCGCCCAGAAAGACTCAACCGACTGGGCTTCGGGATAATAGCGGGGGACCGGCAGATTGGATTCAGACATCGAAATGGCTGACTCGAGCTATCAAGTAGATGCCGGCCACCTTCCAGCAGGCGTGCTATTTCCCTAACGCATCTGCCGGTGAATCCGAGAGAGAGCTATTCTGCCGAATCCGAGCCAGCCACTTGCCGAAGTTCAATCGATGGACTGCAGTTCTTTCCCAGGCTTAAAGCGGACGGCCTTGCCTGGAGGAATGCTGACCTCCGCACCCGTGCGTGGGTTGCGGCCTATTCCAGTCTTGCGGGGCCGCACGTTAAATACTCCAAATCCCCGTAATTCAATGCGATCACCGTGGGCCAGCGCCTTCTTCATGGTTTCAAAGACGGTTTCCACGGCCAGCTCAGCTTTCGTCTTGGTAATACCGGTCTTGTTGACGACCTCATTGATAATGTCGAGCTTAATCACGTGCAGCTCCCAATGTTCGCAAATTGGCCGTTTTGCAGCGGGGATAGCGCGGCTTCACCGGGAAGGCGCCACCCGGATAATGCCCCTTATATCCGGCGCTGTAAAGTGCTGATCCTAAAGGTCTGAACGAGCATTGTCAACGGCGGCGTTCGTTCGTAAGATGAGACTACCGCAGCAAGCCTGCCAAGCCTCCAGCCATCGGTGGGTCCTGAAGACAAAGGGTCATGCGCCTGGGAGGGAACGCCCTCGCCCACGCACAGCACGCTTTTGGGTGGAAAGGGTGTTCAAATCGTGTCCTCCGGGGCAAAGGAGATGTATGGCGCTTAAGAGTGACCGCTGGATTCGGAAAATGGCTCTGGAACACGACATGATCAACCCATTTTCCGAGAAGCAGGTACGGGAGACGGTCGTTTCATATGGCTTGTCGTCCTACGGTTACGATTTGCGGGTAGCCGACGAATTCAAAATCTTTACCAACGTCAATAGCACGATCGTCGACCCCAAGAACTTCGACGAGCGGTCCTTCGTCACCGTGCGCTCGGATTGCGCCATCGTGCCGCCCAATTCCTTTGCCCTGGCCAGGTCCGTCGAATACTTCAAGATCCCGCGCGATGTCCTGACTCTGTGCGTCGGTAAATCAACCTATGCGCGTTGCGGCATCATCGTCAACGTGACCCCCTTTGAACCCGAGTGGGAAGGATTCGTAACGCTGGAAATCTCCAACACTACTCCCCTGCCGGCAAAGATTTATGCCAACGAAGGTCTCTGCCAGATCCTGTTCTTCCAGTCGGATGAGCCTTGCGAAACCAGCTACAAAGATCGCCACGGGAAATATCAGGCACAAAGAGGAATTGTGCTGCCAAAGGTTTAGGTAAGTATTCTGCAGATGGCGAACCTTACTCTCCCAGGGAATTAGGCTCTTCCACCCGTAGCAGCAGGCCGGCGCCGCCGGAAAGGTTCAGATCTTTTTTCTCTGACGTGAGCGAGATGCGCCCCTTCGGACGCTCCTGTCCGTTGCGCATGATCTCCACGCCTTTTCCCAGACCGAAGGTGCCGCAAGCCGTGTTGTAAAAAACCCAAAAATCCGGTGCGCGCTTATCAGCAGAAACGCCGCATTTGAGCAGCGAGCTCTTATCGCTGCCAATCTTTCGCGGCTGCCATGTAGCCGCGATACTGAGGCGCTCGGGACCGAACATGGGAACGTAAGCGTCACTGACTTCCATGAACGAGGCAATCGCCCGCAGGCTCGTCACCACCGTAATTTCTTGATGATGCTTTAAGTGTAGCCGGTCGAATTCAATGGTGATGCTGCTGGGTATCTCTCCCATACGAGGCGCCAGCGACACCACATGTCCGCTGAGTTTCGAGCCTGAAGGCAGCTTGTGTCCGTCGGGTAGTCGAACATCTTCCATGACCCGGGCCACGATCTTCTGTCCAGGCTGGGTCTTGCGGGAATTGATGGAGGTCCTCAGCATCACGGGCAAGACCGTGCCTGCAGGAACTGTCGTTTCCACCGGCGACTCCACAGGCGCCTCCATGGGCACCTCGCCGAGCAGCGGCACGGTCAGGATCAGGACATAGCTGACCAGCAGCAGCGCGTTTCCTGGAGCTCCAGTGCTGCCTCGTGGACAGTTCAGGAAAGTTCGGCCAGAATTTTCAACCCTTCGCAGCAGGCGAGTAAACATCCGGATCCGCATGGGAGTCACATCACTTCTTGGAAATGGGGCCCTCGGATTCCTTGTACATGTATTTGATGCTGGGTTTGTAAATAAGGAGGTTCGGTGCTCCGTCTCGCGTTACTTTAATGCAAGTCTTGTCATACCACTCGATCATGCCGTGGATCTCTTCTCCGTCCCGCAGAACCATGACCATGGGGGTCTTCGATTGCATTTGTTTCTGATAATAGAAATTTTCCGCGTGCGTCTGCTCCGGCGGAGCAGCCTTCCTGGGACCTGTGGGAGGGCGCATCCGGCGCTCGCCTCCTGATTCCACGCGGGGCGGACCCTCAAGGCGGTTGTGGTTCTCGGCGCGATTGTGATTTTCGGTGCGAGCGAGTGAAGGCCGGATCAGTTTGCGGTTTCCGAAATTTTCCGGCTCAGCGTTGCGAACGGGGCTAGCAGATTCGACGGCGTCCTTCATTGGTTGGTACGCCTCCTCGAGGAATGATCCGCGGCGACAGACTCGGAAAATCCACGATTGCTATGGTTTGCTGGGCTGCGGCGCCAGGTTTGTCTGCGTGCTACCGTATCATACTGCTTCCACAGGGGCAATGGGCCAACTTCCCTGCCGGTTTTCCAGTGGGAATTGCCCAGCAATTGTGGCTGATCAGGCCGTTTCCGGCTCCAGTTCAGTCGAGAATGCGTCCAGGGAAAGCGACCGCAACACATTACGGCGCATCCCGCTATGGACCTCGTCCAGACCATGGCTTGCGCTGACGATCCACTGAAAGTCCACCAGCCCGGCCAAACCTGACAGTTCGGGGACAATATCCACATTTCGGACCAGGGCCGAAGCTCCTGATTTCAAATACAAGATATCCTCCAGCACCCCGTACACGGCTTGCAGCAACTGCTCTGTTTTTTCCCGCCCCTCTCCTCCCGCGCGGTAGTCTTCCGTGGTGCGAAAAAGCTGCGAGTGATCCTCGGCGTGAACGGCCGAATTCAGGAGCACCAGCGCATCTTTGCGCGCCGCGGTATACGTCTCCAGATCAAAACAGATCGCTTTGCCCACCGCCCCGCCGCACAGCCGTGCTACCAGTGCCCGCGTTTTGCTGTTCCAGTCTGGACGCCCTTGCGCAAGATATTGCTCCAACTCAGAGGTAGGCAGGGGTGCAAGCCTCAGGGTCACGCATCGTGACCGAATCGTCGGAAGCAGCTCTCCCGGATTTGTGCTCGCAATGAGCAGAGTGGCGAATGCCGGAGGCTCTTCCAGCACCTTTAGTAACGAGTTGGCGGCCTCCTTCATAAAAGCAGATTCCGGAAAGATATATACCGCCTGCCTCGCCTTCGCCGGCCGCTTGTAAATTGCGCTGATGAGATGCCGGATCTGATCCACCTTGACCATCATCTGGGGCGGGTCCGGCGGGATGATGAGCACATCAGCATGAGTCTGCACGAAGATGCGAGTGTCTTTGCGATCCGCTTCACGAAGATTCTCGCGGGCTTCGACCGCCTCTGCCAGGCGCGCGGGGAGATCGTCAGCTCCCCCGATCTGAACGCAGTTCGCGCAGTGCCCGCAGAAATCGGGTAGCGCGCCGGCAGGCTGCTCCAGGCAGTTCATTGCCTTGGCGATCATCTGCGCCAGCGTGAACTTTCCCGATCCCCTTGGGCCGGCAAGGATTACCGCATGGGGAAAGCGATCACGAGCCAGCATCTGGCGTATCGCCGCCACGGTTTCCGCATTGCCGTGAAAATCAGAGAACCCCATACTCAGAACCCTGTGGCCCACAATTTCCGAAACGTCGCGTCGGGACGGACGTCTCGTCCATCCAGGTCGAGGCACACGCCTCGACTTGCTAGGTCCCCCACCCTTCCGATCCCCTTTTGGCGGGGTGGGAAAAGATACCGATGCAGCCTGAACCTCCTCACCTCTTGTCGGTAACTCCCGCCAACAATCTAGACCGCACGTGCTCCACAATCTCGCGATGCACTACATCTCCTGGCCGCCTGGCATCTACCAGGAACACCCGCTCCGGTTCCCGCCGCGCAATGGCCAGGTAAGCCTCATGAACGCGATCAAAGAAAGCCTGGTTTTCCCGCTCGAACCGATTCTCATCCCCAGCCGCGTCCGCTTCGAGGCGGGATAAGTTCCGCCGTCGCGCTCTCGCGACGCTCGCCGAAACCTCGGAATCCATCAGCACGGTCAGATCGGGGTTGATTCCCTGGCACACTACCTGATGCACCGTAAGCACTGCCTCGCTTCCCAGTTGACGGCCTCCTCCCTGATAAGCCTCAGAGGAATCCGTATAGCGGTCGCAGAGAACGAATTTGCCGGCCTCCAAAGCAGGCAAAATCACGTCCTGCAGGTTCTGCGCGCGGGAGGCAAACAACAAAGCCAGCTCTGCCCTGGGAGCCAGATTCCGGGTTCGCGAATCGAGCACGATGGCCCGAATGCGATCGCCAATTTCCGTCCCGCCGGGCTCGCGAGCCTCCACTACCTCGATCCCTTCCTGGCGCAGGACTTCCGCCAGCCGCTGCAATTGCGTGCTTTTGCCGCAGCCATCCAGCCCTTCGAAAGTGATGAATTTCCCGCGCATGAGGAGTGGGTGGATAAATCCAACCGAATCATATCATCGGCGCCGAAGTCGTCCTTATGAGCTGATTCCGGCTTACTCAATCACTCCAGTGAACAAGTCGTGCTCAATGCCGTCTAAGGTGCGGGGCGTTATGGCCGCGGCCAGATGATAGCGCTCGCATGCACCTCGATTGCGGATCGTCTTCTCGAAGATCGGCAGCAAAGGACGCTGGCTGACGTGGGCACTAAAGGCGATGATCTTCGTTTCCAGAATGTCGCCCACCTCGATGATAGCGGTAGCGGGAGGCAGGGAGACCGGAGGCCGGTCCTCGAGTACAAAATTCGCAGTGGCGTAGTAGAGCTTCTGCGCGCGATGCGGTTTGAGACCATTAATGAGCTGCTCAGGGTAATGGTTGCTTCTGCCCGCCCAGTGGTACGCCACAGTAGCGAACACCGATGCCATCGAGTGATCGGGATGAGCGGTTATCGCTCCCTCCGGGCCGATCGTCAGTACCACGTGCGGTCGAATCTCGCGGATACGGCGCGTCAGAACGCCAACCACCTCGAAGAAGTCCACGCGATATAAGCGGGCATCGGGATAATCCAGAACCTCCCCGTGATGTACGCGAAGGATTTTGCAAGCCTCGGCAAATTCCGCGCGCCGCATGGCAGCCAGTTCTGCATCTGACCTGGCGCCGCCACGGTTCGTAGCCGCCTGGCCGGGGGTTAGGCAAGTGACATAAGTCTCAACCCCGCGAGAGCCATAGAGCAGCAACGTACCCCCGAACCCTCCTACTTCGTCATCGGGATGAGCTGTAATACACAGCAGTCTGAACATTCGCTCCGGCTCTCATCTTCATCTTAGCAAGCACACAATCCTCATTTCAGGCATAATCTCCAGCAACCTTGGGGTCCTCGAATACCGGCAGGTATACATGCCATACTGCAAGATCCGACATTGCGTTCCGGCGCTCGCTTTAGCCTTGCTGCTGCTAAGTTCCCAACTCTTGCCTGGGGAGAAGGACCCCAATGCGCCCAGCGAGTTGGTGGTATTTCACTCGCGTATTCCGCTGGGAGTTGAGAGTTTCCGGCTAGTGCCTTCAGGAGAAAGATTCCACCTCATGGCTTCCGTAGAAAGCCCCGAATTCGAGGGATGGCGTCATGTCACCCAGGACGGGCAATCCCACCTGTTTGCCAAGAGCGGCCAGCTCATCCGCTACTACCCCGAGTACCTGCAATTTCGAGTTACAGCCAGCGCGCATGATCGCATCGTCGACGAACACCCCACTCCCGCCAGCAGCAATCACAGCCTGAACGATTTTCTTCTCAGTGTGCGTTTTCGTGTGAAGATCTTCCGTGGCCTGGAAGCGAAAATTATTCAGCCCAGCATCGTTGATGAGATCGGTGTGCCGCGGGACGTTCCCTATGACGAGCGCATCTACCGCGTGGGCTTTAGACTCGGCCATGTACCGATTGAGGACCGCCTTGTGATGGAGGTAATCTCGCCTAAGGGCGACCGCCTGTGCAAATTTCACGTGGATCTGCTGTAGGTTCTGAAGAGACTTTTGCCTGATTCTGATCCGCGGAAATCCGTGTAGTCCGTGGTTCCGCCCGATCATGAGCCGACCGAAGTCAGTTCAACCTGGTCATCATCTGCTGCCGCTGACTCCAGCTCAACTTCTTCCAGAAGAGCTTCAGCTTCGGGCGACGACTCTTCCTGCAATATGAATTCCAGCGCCTCCTGTGGGGATGCTGCGTTCCACACTGGCGCAAACGACTGGCGATGGAGCGGCGATGGCCCATATTCCCGCAGCGCCTTCAGATGTTTGGGGGAACGATATCCCTTATTGGATGCGAGATCGTAGGCAGGAAAAACGGGCGCCCAGGCAGAGATCATCAGGTCACGTTCGACTTTAGCGACGATGGAAGCAGCAGCGATCGAAGCCGAGAGAGCATCGCCGTGAATGATCGATCGTTGCTGGCAGGGATGCTCCAGTTTCAGCGCGTCAATCAGCAGAAAATCTGGAGCCGGCAGGAGCTGGCGGACCGCCTCCGTCATCGCCAGCCGGGAGGCGTGATAGATGTTTAGCTGGTCGATACGCGCGACATCCACCGCGGCAATCGCCCACGCTATACAGTGCTGCTTGATGCGCTCGGCGAGCACGACGCGGCGAGCGGCCGGCAGCAGTTTCGAATCGCGGAGTCCCTTGATGCGGTAGCTGGGATCGAGAATCACCGCGCCCGCCACAACCGGTCCGAACAGCGCCCCGCGACCGACCTCATCCACGCCTGCGACGAGTTGCGCTCCTTCCCGCCAAAGCTCGCGTTCAAACCGCGTCGTACACTTCAGCTTCTTCAGCAACCGCATCTTTAACGTGGAGCGGGAGACGGTGGGATCAGGAGCGATTTTCTTTTTCCGCAGCACAGGACGACAGCCAAATTTTAGCAGCTACGCCTGAAAACGGCTGCCGTCAATGCCAAGTGCCGTTTTCGGTCCCGGGCTGACCGGATCCGACCTCTGGCCTTATCGGCAGGGAATCTCTCGGCACAGATTGTTTGGCCGAGCTGATGTACTGCTGCACCTGCTGCTGCAGCCACTCCATCGGCAGAGCTCCGTCCCGCAGAACCGCGTCGTGAAAATCCCGTATGTCGAACCTGACGCCGAGACTCTGCTCCGCCTGCTGTCGCAGCCTCACGATCTGGAGCTGGCCTACCTTGTAGGCGAGAGCTTGCGCCGGCCATGAGATGTAGCGATCAATCTCCGAAACAGACTCTTCCGGGGCGTGCATGCGGAAGTATTCGATCGCCTGATCGCGAGTCCAGCCCATGGTATGAATGCCGGTATCAACGACCAGCCTCACCGCTCGAAACCGCTCACTGCTGAGCTGGCCAAAGCGGCTGTGTGGATCGCGATATACCCCGAGCTGCGCACCCAGGGACTCCGCGTAGAGTGCCCAGCCTTCTGCGTAGGCGCTGTTGAAGTAGAACTTGCGGAACTCCGGCAGGTCCGGCAGCGAATGCGCCAGCGTGATCTGAAAAATGTGACCGGGCACGGCCTCGTGCAGCACCAGCGCCTCTTTGTCGAACTTAACCTGCTTCTCCGGCTCATACGTCTTCAGATTGAACCATCCCGGAGTACTGCCGTCGGGCGATGGCGCTTGCGCATTGCTGGCCGAGGCTTGCTCGCGGTCCTCCGGAATCGGACGTACGCCATAAAGCAAGAGCGGAATATGCTTGAAGAGCACCGGCAGCTGCGGCTCGATGATTTTGGCCGTATTGCGGCAATACACCAGCATCTCCTCGCGCGAACGGAAATGCTGTTCCAGCGAAGTCTGTAGGTTACGCTGGAATTCCTCCAGTGAGCCGTTGAACCCCGTCGAGCGAGCGATGGCCAGCATCTCTTTCTCGATGCGGGCAACCTCTTCCTCACCGATTTTGTGGATCTCATCCGGCGTCATATTGGTCGTGGTGAGCCGCCGGACCAGGATCGCGTAGGCCTCCCGTCCACCCGGCAGCGCGCTCAGCCCGATGCTGGTCCGCGCATGAGGAGCGTAAGAATTCTGGACATAGTCGAGGAGCTTGCGCCATGCCGGCACAAACTGGTTCTGATAAGCGTCGGTGGCATCGGCTCGCATCTTCGCCTGTACGTCGCCTGGAATGCTCGATGGAAAATGGCGAAACGCAACCAACAGATTTGTGTTTTCAGGAGTCTGAGCTGCCTGGGTGGAGATTTGCTTGCTGACGATATCCACAACGAGTCGAGGCTGCACATATCCATGCTGCACGGCATCGTTGAGCATGGCGATGTTCTGATCGACATACGCAGGCACAGCACGAAGGCGGGCAAGGATGTTCTGATAATCATGCAGGGTCTGCGCGGGCATGCGGTCCACCGTGAGATAAACACGGTTGTGCAGCCCGAACATCTGCCCCATGCTCAGTAGCCAATTCTCGAGATCGAAGGCGTCCAGTGCCTGCTGCAGATCATAGTGAAGCAGCCGCACGCTGAGTCGGTCCTCGGCCGGCAGACCTTCCACCGGGAACGTATCGAGTTCCTTAAGCCACTGCTGGAGGTGGGCGCGGCGGCGGTCCAGTCCGGCGCGCGACCAGTCGTTCCATCGGTCATCATAGTCGTGACGGCCGATGGCCGTCGCGAATTGCGGGCTGTCCCGCAACTGTTGTTCAAACACGTCCGCAAAAAATTTATGTAATGCCTCGGGACGCGACTCAGCGGGCGCGGCAACAGCAGCAAAGAGAATCAGCACGAACAATAACAACGGGAGAACCAACCGAAGTTTCTGAGGATTCATAGCAAGCTCTGCACAGCCTCCGGTCCGCGATTCTACACGGAGACTCCCGTCAGCCACGATTTGGCAAAGCATTGCCGACCTCCGGGACGGATAGCGCAAATTCACTGGCCGTGTTAAAGTCGCAGTCCTGCATATTTCACCTTGGCACCATCAGCAGATTGATTTAAGCCCGCGAGGCCAAAGCGATGAATTCGCGAGGAGCATGGCTGGTTTTCCTGGTTTTTGCGATCTCAACATCGAGCATGGCTCAACAAAAGACTTCTCCACCTCACTGGACATACACCGGTGCCGAAGGCCCCGAGCATTGGGGAGACCTCGATCCCTCCTTCACCACTTGCAAAACCGGCAAGGAGCAATCTCCCATCGACATTCGCAATCCGCAGAAGGCTTCCCTGCCGCGAATTCAATTCGACTACCAGCCTGCGCCCCTCAAGATCATCGACAACGGCCACTCCATTCAGGTGAACTATTCTTCCGGCAGCACCATCACCGTTGGCGATCATAAATACGAGCTCAAGCAGTTCCATTTTCACCATCCCAGTGAAGAGAAGATCAATGGTCAGCCGTCAGATATGGTGGCCCATCTGGTGCATGCCGATGCTGAGGGAAAACTCGCTGTGGTCGCTGTCTTGCTGAAGAAGGGCCAGGCCAACTCTGCAATCCAGACAATCTGGGATCACCTGCCCCGCGAAAAAGGCGTAGAGACCCCAGTCGAGGGCATCACCATCAACGCAGCGGATCTGCTGCCCGAAAAGCTTGGCTACTATACCTTCGCAGGTTCGCTCACCACTCCGCCCTGTACCGAGGGTGTGACCTGGTACGTGTTGAAATCATCCAAGACTCTCTCTGCTCAGCAGGTCGATGCCTTCGCCAAGCCGTACCCAATGAACGCAAGACCCACCCAGCCATTGAATGGACGCGTGGTAAAAGAGACCGAGTAGCCGTCGGCTACCCTTCTGCCTGTTTTTGGCGGAGGGCGGGGAGAACACACCTCCGTCTGAGCGAACCCCGTCTCCTTACTGCACGGTCACCGTCACGGTTGCCGTTGATCTTCCATACTGGTTGGCCGCGTACAACGTATAGGTCGTGGTCTTCGCCGGGGTCACGCTAAGGCTCGTATTGCGCACGGGACCAATCTGCGGCGAAATGATCAAATACGCAGCGTTGCTCACGTTCCAACTCAAGGTAACTGCTGTATTCGCGCTCACAGTTGTGGAACTCGCCGTGAAGCTCGCGATCGATGGCGCAGCTCCTTGCGGCACATTCGACGACGTATAAACCGGGTTCATCTGCACCACTTCGAAATCCGAAGCCTTCACGTTACCCAGCTGATGCAGATCGTCATTGTTCCAGCGATCGTCAGGCGCGCCGCTGATGAACATATTGGAGCCGTTATCCGCCATGATCATGCCGTACTGCTTCAGCGCCTTCAAAATCACCTGATTGGTGGCCGAGTAGCTGGAGATGTCGAAGCTGGCTTTCAACCGCAGCCGCATGCCCATAGGCGCCGCCAGCGAATTGCTGGAGTTGGCGGCCCAATGCGAGGCCGGCGGCACCATGGCGGCACGGCTCTGCTGCAGGGTGAAGCGCAGCGCATGCTGAATCTGACCGGCGGCTACTTCGTCATAGCGCGCCAGGCCCGCGAAGATCGACAGCCCGGCAGCATCGGCCGAGGTCCACGTCCATGGCCGCTGCTCGTTTCCTAACAGATCCCAAACCGCGGCGGAGCCCGCGTTCCAGCTGCCGTTCGCACCCGCCGACGCGCCGTAGAGCTCATATAGCCAGCACTGATTGTTGTCCAGCACCAATACGTGGCGGTCGCCATTGCCAGGATTGGGGTCGCCCTCGATCAGCGCATTGGCTGGGATCGGCATCGGACCGGGATCGCTTTCATCGCCGTAAGCATTGAAATTCACGTCCACAAACGCCTGCCCGGATCCCACCACTACGTAGGGAATGCCGATGATGCTGCCGCTATAAAGACCCGATCCGAAGTCGGCATGCACACCCGCCGTCGGACCAATGAAGTTGATAATGGCGCTGGAATTGGGATCCACTGGCGCGTTCGAGATGTCCTGGTTCCAGGCGCTGGAGGAACTGAACGGACGAAAACCATTCAAGCTCGCCCCCTGACCGGTGGCCATCACGTTGCACGCAGTTGGTGAACCGCCACCGCCGCCACCCCCACCTCCACCGCCCCCTCCGCCGGTTCCACCGCCGCCGCCCGATGAAGATGCGTCAGACGTCCCGGCAGCGCCAGAGCAACCAGAGAGCGTTAAAGCGAGAGTCAGCAGGAAAAGAAAGGCGAACACCCCGAGCCTGCGAGCCATAGTTTCCTCTGGCTATATGCTCTCTGCCACAGCACCAATGTGGCAGATGCCGGGTTGGCAATAGCCTCGGAGAATTCGGGCCTGTACCTCTGAGCAGCACATAAGATCGCCTATTGCAGGCAACAACGTCCGCCATTTACCCTGACCACGTCTATGCGCCCATGTCCGTTGGTAACTACTGCCCTTCTGTTTTTCTGTATTTCATCCGCAAACTCACAAACCACCCACCGGCAGGATTCGAAGCCACCGGTTTCCCAATCCAAAAAACTGCCCGGCGCGATCACGCTCACCGTCGATGCCAGCGATGTTCCGCGCCGGATCCTGCACGCACGTGAGGAGATTCCCGTCAGCCCCGGCCCGCTCACCCTCGTGTATCCCAAATGGATTCCCGGCGAGCACATGCCCAGCGGACCCATCGATAACCTGGCTGGCCTCAACTTCACCGCTGGCGGCAAGAATGTCTCCTGGCGTCGCGACGATGTGGACATGTTCGCTTTTCACGTGGATCTTCCCGCGGGCGCGAGCACGCTCGAAATTGCACTTGATTATCTGGAGCCCACCCAGGAGAGCGGGTTTTCCGGCGCAACCTCGGTAACCGACAAACTGGCGGTCATCAACTGGAACCAGGTTCTCCTGTATCCGCAGGGAATGACGGCCACAGAAGTCATGTTCGCGCCCCGCCTGCGTTTGCCTGTGGGCTGGAAATTTGGATCACCTTTGGATGTCGCCCGGCAGGGCGGCTTCATCGAGTTCGCGTCGGTGCCCCTTAATACCCTGGTGGACTCACCTGTGATTACGGGGCAGTACTTCCGCGTCGTACCCTTAGCTCCCTCGGAGAAGATCCGCCACCAGATCGACATTGCTGCCGATAGCGAAGCCGCTTTGGCCATTGTGCCCAGGCTCGAGAAGGGTTACACCAACCTGGTTCTTGAGACTGGCGCTCTCTTCGGCTCGCGTCACTATCGTCACTACGAGTTCCTGCTCAGCCTGAGCGACCACGTGGCTCACTTTGGCCTTGAGCACCACGAATCCAGCGATGATCGCGCGGGCGAACGCTATCTTGTCGATGAGCCTGAGGTCACTCTTGGAACGGGTCTCTTCCCGCATGAGTTCACGCACTCGTGGAACGGCAAGTACCGCCGTCCCGCGGGCCTCGCCACTCCTGACTACCAGCAGCCCATGAAGGGCGAACTGCTTTGGGTTTATGAAGGCCTGACCCAATACCTGGGACACATCCTGACGGCGCGCAGCGACCTGATTACGCCTGACCAATATCGTGAGTCTCTGGCCGTGACCGCGGCCTTCATGCAGATACGTCCCGGACGAAAATGGCGGTCGTTGGAAGATACCGCCGTGTCTGCGCCCTTCCTTTACGACTCCCCCACAGCCTGGGACGCCTTGCGCCGCAGCGTCGATTTCTATCCCGAAGGCGATCTCCTGTGGCTCGACGCTGATGTCACCATTCGCCAGCTCACCAGGGGTCAGAAGTCGCTCAACGATTTCTGCAAGCTGTTTTACGGCGGGGCGAGCGGCGAACCTGAAATGAAGCCTTATACCTTCGACGATCTCGTTGCGGCCATGAACCAGGTCGTTGCGTACGACTGGCGCAAGTTTTTCCAGGGTCGCGTGGATGTAATTCAGCCTGACGCGCCGCTGGGCGGGATCGAGAATGGCGGCTGGAAACTCGTGTTCAACGACACCGTCAATGAATTCATGAAAGACGAAGATGATGTGTACAAAACTGTTGAGCTGCGCTACTCAATCGGAGTGTCGCTTACCGAGGAAGGCAAGGTAAGAGACGTGATTCCGGCTTATCCAGCGGCACAGGCAGGCATTGCCCCCGGGATGAAGATCATCGCGGTCAATGGCCGCAAGTTCTCGCGCGGCGTGATCCATGATGCCATCAAGGCTTCAAAGGACGGCAAGCAGCCTATCGAACTTCTCGCCGAAAACACTGAGTTCTATCGCACCTACAACCTCAACTACCACGAGGGCGAAAAGTACCCGCATCTGGTAAAGGACGAAAGCAAACCGGATCTGCTGAGCGAGATTGTGAAGCCCCTGGCAACTCACCCGCAGTAGATCCGGAGAGACTCTTGAGGGTGCCCCCGAGACAATCCTGAGGGTGCCCCACTCTAGCCGTCTTTTGGTTGGGGTGGGGTAGTTCTTGATTTGAGATGGGTCTGCTTTGAAAGGGCGTGGCTTCAGCCGCGCCGCAGACGCCCTTTCATTCTTGTCATCACGAGCGGCCGCAAACTGCGAGGGATCTGCAGTTGCATCGCGAAGCAGCTGTCACTCGAAAAACGTCAACAGAATCGCGACGGACTCACTCTCACTGTGCCTGCCGCGTATCCGCCTCGCGCAAACGAGCCGCCTTGCCACGCAGTCCGCGCAGATAGTACAGCTTGGCGCGCCGCACGTGCGCCGATCGCACCACTTCGATCTTGTCGATGACCTTCGAGTTCAGCGGGAAAATGCGCTCCACTCCGTGACCAAAGCTGATTTTGCGCACCGTGAAGCTGGGCTGCGCCCCTCCGCTGTACGAGATGACCAGTCCCTCGAAGGCCTGCACGCGTTCCTTGTCGCCTTCCTTGATCTTCACATGAACGCGCACGGTGTCGCCAGGCTTGAATTTGGGGAGATCGGTACGCTGCGTCTTGGCGACGAGTCGCTGAATGATCGGTGATGTTGACATGATTCCTCTTCCTTCAATCTTTAGGGTGCCCCATCCTAGCCTTCCTTTGGCTAGTGTGGGAGGGCGAGGCGCAGCCTCGACTGTTCTTGCGATTCTTTGTGCCCTACTTCTTGTCCTTCGCTACTTGCGCCAGCAACTTCATGTCCTCCTCGCTCAAATGCTCCGGATTCAGCAAGTCGGGACGATTGCGCGAAGTCTTGGCCAGCGCTTCCCGCCGCCGCCAGCGGCGAATCTCCTCGTGATTGCCCGAGATCAACGGCTCCGGCACCGCCATGCCCCGATATTCCGCCGGCCGCGTGTAATGCGGATAATCAAGCAATCCGCCCGACACGCACGTCGAACTCGGCCCGTCTCCGCCCAGTTCCATCGCGGCGCTAAAGGATTCCTGCTGCGACGACGCCTCATTGCCCAGCGCGCCCGGGATCAATCGCGTAACCGCATCCACCATCAGCGCCGCTGCCAGCTCTCCGCCACTCAGAACGAAGTTGCCAACCGAAACCTCGCGATCCGCCAAATGCTGACCCACGCGCTCGTCGACTCCTTCATAGCGTCCGCAGATCAGCACCACGCGTTCCAGGACTGCCAACTCGGCTGCCATCTGCTGATCGAACAGCCTGCCTTGCGGCGACAGCAGAACCACCGATTCGCGAGCAGCACCCGCAACGCGCTCGACGCGCGAAGCCAACCCTAGTGCATCCGCACACTCAAAGATCGGTTCCGGCTTGAGCACCATGCCCTCGCCGCCGCCAAACGGGCGGTCATCTACGGTGCGGTGCTTGTCTTTCGCAAACGCCCGCAGATCGTGAATGTTGATCGCAACCAGACCGGCTTCTTTCGCCCGCCGGACAATCCCGTAATCAAACGGCCCGCGAAAGAAATCCGGAAAAATCGTAAGGATTTCAAATTTCATCGCGGCCGGTACAGACATCATTCAAAAACTCTCAAGTGTCATCCTGAGCGACGCGCCCGCTTCGCTTATTTCGGCCCGCGCTCTTTGCGGGTCGCGGGCGCGGAGTCGAAGGATCTGGTGTTTTTCGTTCTGGTCTGACACCCTGTTTCCATAGCCGATCGCAAACCTTGCCGCTTCTTCTCCTCAGCCGTTAGCGGCGAATTGATCTCCAGCATCCCCTCCGGCAGCACCAACTCGATGCGCTTCCGATCCACATCTACCGCCGCGATGTACTCCGCGGCGAACGGGATCAGGTGTTCCTGATTTCCCTTCCGGATCACCAGCAGCGGCGCTTCTCCCGCGCCAAACTGCACCTGCTCGACCGTGCCCAGTTCCTGCGCCGCGGGAAACTCCGGCGCCTTTGCCGAAACCGAGCATCCCACCAAATCGGATATGTACTGCACGCCCGCTTCGAGGTTCGCCCGCTCGCGCGCGGGAATCTGAATCTCAGCGCCGATCAGCGCTTCGGCATCGCTGATCGTATCCACCCCGGCAAACTTCAAAATCAGCCGCGCCTTATGCGGCCAAAACGATTCCAGTTCAAGCTCGCGGCGCGTACCGTTCGCCAGCAAGGCGAACAAGTGCCGTCGTTCGGCAAAAAGCTCCGGGAAATCGCTATGCAGGTCGGCCGCTACTTCGCCCCGGCGTCCCTGCGTCTTGGCAACGCGCGCCAGGGTAATGAACTCTTCCGCGCGGGCTATTCCACGATCTCCAACACGTAACGCTTGCCCGCTTTCTCGCTCACCGCCGCGAGAATGTTGCGGATGGCGCGCGCCGTACGCCCCTGCCGCCCGATCAGCTTGCCCACATCTTCCTCGGGGACTTCCAACTCCAGGATGATTTCGCCATCCTCCTCATAGGGATCGACGAATGTATCCTCGGGTTTCCCGATCAGCGCATGCGCAATCGCCGCCACCAGGGCTTGCGGATTGGGACCGGAATTCTCGACCTTAGGACTCATAATTTTGGTGCTCCCTGGCCGCCGTCCTGCCAGCCAAAGCTAAGCTGCAGGAGTCGCAGCCGGAGCCTTCTGCCACAGCTTCGCCACACGGTCCGACATCCGCGCGCCCTTCGACACCCAGTGCTCGACGCGATCCCGCTTCAACTCCAGGCTTGCCGGGCTAGTGCGCGGGTTGTAGGTGCCGACAATCTCTACGGCACGGCCATTCCGAGCCCGCTCCTTCTCGATTACGACCACACGATAATAAGGCTGCTTGCGCGCACCCACGCGCGCCAGACGAATCATTAGCACGTTAAGTAATTCCTTTTCTTTGATTTCCGGGCGATCGAAGAACGTCCGAGACTTCCTTCCAGGCGATCCGGTCGTGCCCGGCGATCTCTCCGACGCGGGCACAAACGCTTATTATGCCGTAAGTTGCAGGTGTGGGCAAGGGTTTGGCGCAGGCGGTCGTCACGGCTTGTCATCAGGAGGAGAACGTCAGTCCGACGAGGGATGAGCAGCTACTGCGCCCGCATCACAGCTATTCACTAATCTCCACCACCGCCGGGCTCCCCTCCGCCGAATTCGGCGCCACCCACACCTCCAGCTTCGCCGGCTCGACCACATTCTTCATGTCGATATTCCAGAAAGACAGTTCATCCTTTCCCAGCCTGAATTCCACGTTCTTTGACTCGCCCGGCCCCAGCGAGATTTTCTGAAATCCCTTCAACTCCCGCACCGGCCGCGACACACTGGTCCCGGTCTCGCGGATGTAGAGTTGCACAACTTCTTCGCCAGCCCGATCCCCAATGTTTTTCACCTCTGCCGAGACCCGCAGTCCCGCGCCGCCGGCATTCAAAGTGCGCGCGCTGGCAGTCGTCGCGCTCACCGTGGGCGGCAAGTAGGAAAAGCGCGTATACGAGAGTCCATATCCGAAGGGGAATAGCGGATCATTGGCCTCGTCGTAGTAACGGGACTTGAATTTCTGATCGTGGGTCCGGGGCGGACGGGAAAGATCGACCCCGGTAGCAGGTCGTCCCGTCGGCAGATGGTTGTAGTAGAGCGGCTCCTGGCCCACGCTGTGCGGAACCGAAGTGACCAGCCGTCCGCTGAAGTTGGTTTCGCCGAACAGAGCACGCACCAGCGCCGGACCCGCCTGCACTCCCGGGAACCAGGCCTCCACAATCGCAGGAACATGCTCCGCCGCCCAACTGACTGCAAGCGGACGCCCGCTGAAAAGAATCAGCACCACTGGTTTGCCGACGGCGACCACAGCTTCCATTAACTGTTCCTGGCTCGTTGGCAGACCGAGATAGGCGCGCGAGCCCGCTTCACCGCTCATCCATGCGGCATTCTCACCCAACGCTAACAGGACAATGTCGGCCTGCCGCGCTGCGTTTAGCGCCTCGGTGAAGGCCGCATCCGGCGCGCTTTCGATCTCCGTTCCTTTGGCATAGATCACTTGCTTGCCGTGCTTCTGCGCCCAATCCGAAAGCGCAGAGCGAAGCGTGACTGCATCGCCGGGCTTCCCTCTGCCGGCCCAGTTTCCCAGCATGTCGATATTGCTGTCCGCTAGTGGTCCGATCAGTGCGATCTTTTGGAGATTGGCCGGGAGCGGCAGAAGCGAGGCGCCATCCACGGCCTGATTTTTCAGCAGGACCAGAGATTTTTCCGCGACCGTGCGCGCAAGTTCCACATGCGCCGGATCGAGCGAGGTTGACGCGGGGCGTGACTCATCGGCATAGGGATGCTCGAACAGCCCGAGAGCAAACTTCACTCTCAGAATGTTTCGCACTGCGTCGTCGAGGCGCTCCTCGGATACTTGTCCCGCTTTGATCAGGTTTGCCAGATTCGAAAAATACAGATTGGACTCCATATCCATATCGACGCCCGCGTTCATCGACTTGCGCGCCGCCGTGGCTCCATCATTCGCGATCCCGTGAGCCATCGTTTCTCTAATCGACGTCCAGTCGCTTACCACGAGTCCGCGGAAGCCCCATTCCTTGCGCAGAATCTGCGTCAGGGTGAAATAGTTCGAGCTTGCCGGAACCTCATTCAGCGAATTGAAGGCGCTCATCAGCGTAATGCTGCCGGCATCGATAGCAGCACGAAACGGTGGCAGGTAAACCTGGCGCAGCAGGCGTTCGGGAATTTCCGTGGTGTTGTAATCACGCCCGCCTTCGGCCGCCCCATAACCAACGTAGTGCTTTACGCAAGCGGCGATGGAACTGGGATCACCTGGCTCCGCTCCTTGATAGCCGCGGACGTAGGCTCGAGCCATCGCCTGTCCGAGGTACGGGTCTTCCCCGGCTCCTTCAATGATGCGGCCCCAGCGCGCGTCGCGCGTAATGTCTACCATAGGAGAAAACGTCCAGCGCACACCGTCTGCCGAGGCTTCCTGTGCAGCTACGCGCGCGGCCTGCTCCACCAGCGCAGGATCCCAGGTCGAAGCCATAGCCAGCGGCACCGGAAAAATTGTGTGATAGCCGTGAATCACGTCGAGGCCAAAGATCAGGGGAATATGTAGCCGCGACTTCTCGACCGCAATGTGCTGAAAGGCATTGGTTTCCTTCGCTCCGGTTACGTTGAATAACGATCCCACCTGTCCGCGTGCCACCATGTCGTCGTAACTGATGCGCCCGGTGCCCGGGCCTGTGCGCTCCCCAGCGGAATACTGATTCACCTGCCCGATCTTTTCCTCCAGCGTCATCTGCTTCAGCAGCGCCTCAACGCGAGACTCGATGGCCGGATCGTTTAGAGGATCGCCCGCTTCCTTTGCTTTGCCTGTCGTTTCGGTTGCCGATTGCGCAAGGGCGTTGGAGAAAGGAAGAGAAAGCAGCAACAGGGACATCAGGCGGAGGATGCAAACCCTGGCATGTTTCATCGAGACCTCCAGCAAGCGGAGTTGGACGTCTGCCACTGCGCGACGGCGACATAGTGTACCCGACACGGCGTGCGCCTGGAAAATTTGAGTAAATCGATTTACTGGCTGGTGAGGACGGCTACTATTTCGCCTGGTTCGGCGCGTTCGGTATAGTCAGCGCTCATCCAATGCCAGCGGACTGTACCGTCCGAATTCAGAACATAAGTCGCAGGCAAGGGCAGTTCCCAGGCGGGATGGCTGTGGATGAAGGGCAGGTTGATGAACACGCTCTGAAATAACTCTTGCTGATACTGGGGCAGCGAATAAACCAGCCCAAACTGCCGGGCAACGCCGTTGCCGCTATCGCTCAGCAACGGATAACCAAGTTTATGCTGATCGCGCATAAAGCTGTTTTGGCGAACGTCCTGGGGCGAGATTGCAACCAACGAAGCGCCGGATTGCTCGATCTGCGCCAATATCCGATTCAGCGCCTCGGCCTCGGCCACGCAGAAAGGACACCAGCGGCCACGAAAGAAGCTGATCACCAGCGGTCCCCGTGCCAGCAAGTCGCGCGAGGAAACCAGCTTTCCATCCGCATCGGGCAGGGTGAACTCAGGAGCTTTGGCTCCTCGCGCCAGAACTCTTTCCACGATCCCGGAAGACTTCAACTCTTCGGTGACGCGGTCGTTGATCGCCTGCGTGGCCGGCGGAACGTAGTAGCGCATCAATTCCCGGCGCTCGGCCAATTCCGCGGCCAGCGTAGCCTTGATCGGTTCGGATTCAGTTTCGGAAATTCCGCGCCACTTCATTGGAATGATTGGGGCTCTCATCAAACTCGCATCACTACGAGCCCGGCAAGCGCATTCCCGCCAGTTTGCGGGCAAAGCTGGCCTTGCCCATGTCTTTAAACATCTTCTTCATCTGGGCGTACTGCCGCAGGAGATTATTAACCTCCTGTACCGATGTGCCCGACCCACGCGCGATGCGCTTGCGGCGGCTGCCATTGATAACCTCATGGTGCGACCGCTCGTATGCGGTCATCGAGTTGATAATCGCCTCGATGCGCGTAAACTCCTTCTCGTCGACCTTGTCAGCAGCATTCTGCAGACCGGCAAAGGGACCGATGCGCGGCAGCATCCCCAGCAGGCTCTGAAACGACCCCATCTTGCGCACTTGGCGGAGTTGATCGCGGAAGTCCTCCAGGCTGAAGCCGTCGCCGGTAAGCGCTTTCTTGGTAAATTCCTCGGCCTTCTTGCGGTCGATGTTCTCTTCCGCGCGCTCGATCAGCGACATAATGTCGCCCATACCAAGGATGCGTGAAACCACCCGATCGGGGTGGAAGGGCTCCAGCGCATCATATTTCTCGCCCACGCCGATGAACTTGATCGGCTGGCCGGTCACATGACGGATGGAAAGCGCCGCGCCACCGCGCGCATCGCCATCCATCTTGGTGAGAATCACCCCGGTAAGCGAAAGCTTCTTGTGAAATTCATCCGCGGACTTCACCGCGTCCTGCCCGGTCATGGCATCAGCCACGAAGAGGATCTCGCTGGGATTCAACAGGCGCTTGAGCGACTGCATCTCCTCCATGAGTTGCTCATCGATGTGCAGGCGTCCCGCGGTGTCCACGATGAGCACGTCGCAGCCCATAATCGTGGCCTCGCGCCGCGCTTCCTTGGCAAGGCGCTCGACGGTGGCGGTGTTGGCCTCTTCCACGGTGCCCTCGTAGATCGGCCCGCTGATCGCCTTGGCCACCACCTTGAGCTGCTCCCGCGCCGCTGGACGGTAGACGTCCACCGAGACCAGCATCGGGCGATGTCCGCCCTTCTTCAGCCAGTGCGCCAGCTTCCCGGACGTGGTGGTTTTGCCCGAGCCTTGCAGCCCAGCCATCAGAACCACGGTCGGGGGCTGGGAAGTAAACTTGAACCGGGCCGTTTCTTTGCCCAGCAGCAGGATAAGTTCGTCGCGGACGATCTTGACGATCTGCTCGGCCGGCGTGAGCGCAGTCATCACTTCGCTGCCCACGGCTTTTTCACGCACGTGGTCGATCAGTTCCTTGACAACCTTTACGTTGACATCGGCCTCGAGCAGGGCGAGGCGGATCTCCCGCAGAGCCTCCCCAATGTTCTCTTCGGTAAGCTTCCCCTGGCCGCGCAGATTCTTGAACGCGCGCTGCAGTTTCTCGCTGAGATTCTCAAACACATCAACATTATAGAATGCGCAGTTTTCTGTGGCGCGGGCGCCCCGCCCGCTCGCAGTTATGCCCACCCCGAGAAACACAAGTGCTTTTCCTGGGAACCCACCATCACCAAAGGATATGACTAGATGTGTACCACCGAGGCACTATTCCATTGGCGCGCCGTTACTCGAAAGCTATAGTCCAGTTACCTTCCGACCCGCAGCCACGGGTGGAGTCGATTTCGGCACTGGGTGGGTTGTTCGCCGGAACGAATAAGCGGAGAAGCTCGTCAGGCACGCTCAATGGATGTAGCTTATCTAAGTTTATTCGGTGGGGCCCTTGTCTGCTCCTCCGTTCTCACGCACTACATTCGCAACACCGCGATGCGATGGGGCTGGACCTCGCGCTCTGCGGGCGAGCGTGACATTCATTCCAATCCCGTTCCCCGTCTCGGCGGCGTCGCCATCTTTCTTTCCTTCCTCCTGGTTCTGGCCGGCTTTGCCATTTTCAAGGAACTGCACGGCTCGGCGGCTCATCTGCCCGCCCGGACGGTACTCGCCATTTTGCTTCCGGCCACATTGATCTTCTGCCTCGGTCTGGTGGATGACTTTCATCCTCTCTCGCCACGGGTGAAGTTTGGCGTGCAGATAATCGCCGCACTCATGTTGTTCGCCGGCGGTCTGCAGATCGACGTTGTCCCTCTGCTGTTCGGCTATAAGAGCCTCGGTGCGCTTATCACCCTGCCCCTGACGGTACTCTGGGTACTCTGGATTTCCAATGCCTTCAACCTGATTGACGGCCTCGATGGCCTCAGCGCCGGGTCAGCGATGTTCTCCACCCTGGTGGTGTTCGTCGTCTCTCTGTTCAGCAACAACAGCCTGGTCTCGGTCCTGACGGTAATTCTTTCGGGCGCAATCCTGGGATTCCTGCGTTACAACTTCAACCCCGCGACCATCTTCCTCGGCGATTGCGGCAGCCTGTTCTTGGGCTTCATGTTGAGCGCAATTGCGCTCGCAGGCGCACAGAAAGGAACAACCTTGGTGGCGGTGGCTATTCCCATCGTCTCCTTCGGCCTGCCGATCCTCGACGTCGCGCTTTCTGTGATTCGCCGTTTCCTGAGCGGGCAACCACTGTTTCGCGCTGACCGCGAGCACATCCATCACCGTTTGCTGAAATTGGGCTTCTCGCAGCGGCAGGTGGTGACCATCCTCTATGCGGTTTCCGCGCTGCTGGGACTGCTCAGCCTGCTGATGCTCTATCCCAACGGAAGTTCGGTAGGCGTGGTCCTGACGGTAGTGGGCGTCGGGGTGTGGTTTGGCATCCAGCACCTGGGCTATCACGAGTTTGTGGAAGTGGGACGCGTCGCCAAGCGGGCGACACAGCAGAAGCGTGTCATCGTGAACAATTTGGCCATTCGCCGCGCCGCCGAAGATCTGGCCTCCGCCGGTTCCTTGCCGCGAATCTGTCAGATCCTCGAAGTAGCTTTTCGGGATAACGAGTTTGACGGATTCGACCTCCGCATCCGGCCTGGTCAAGCGCGTCAGATGCCGCGGGACTTCTTTCAGATTTATGAGAGTGAGTGGCTGTTCAGCTGGGACAAATCCGGAGATCATCCCTTCCACCGTGAAGGCGGACGGATGTGGCGTCTCAGCCTCGATCTGGGAGTCCTACACAAAGGCCCGGTCGGATCGTTATGTCTTTACCGCGCCTATTCGCAGAAGTCTCTTCTCGTCGACATCAACCTGCTTACCTCCGATTTCTGCGCTACCCTCTCCCAGGCCGTCAAGCGTGGGTTGCAGGATGTGATCGCAGAAGAGGAGCGTGTGGCCAGAGATGAACTGACTGGCAGCAGCCGCTTCTATTCAGTCCCCGGTGACTGATCCGTGTGCATTCCTGCCAGCGATTTCCCCTGATTTATACTGCCGTGGTAATCATAGAACCAAGCTGGGGTGCAAGGAATGCGAGTTCTAGTCACGGGAGGAGCCGGTTTTCTCGGTTCCCACTTATGCGACGCTCTGCTGGCCGAAGACCATTCCGTACTTGCGGTTGATAACCTGCTCACCGGCCGGACAAACAATCTCGAGCATTTGAAGCATGAACCCCGATTTGAGTTACGACAGTTAGATATCTGCGAAGAGTTTGATCTCGGCAGAGTGGATTACGTCTTCCATTTTGCCTGTCCGGCGAGCCCTGTGGATTACATGGCTCACGGTATTGCCACGCTGCGGGTCGGCTCCACCGGCACCATGAATACTCTGGAACATGCCAAGCGCTACGGCGCAAAGTTTTTCTTGGCGTCCACCTCAGAGTGCTACGGCGACCCCCTGGTCCATCCCCAGGTCGAAACCTACTGGGGAAATGTGAACCCAGTCGGTCCACGATCGGTATATGACGAAGCCAAGCGTTTCTCGGAAGCCGTAACCGCCGCCTACCGCCGCTACCACAATATGGATACCAAGATCGTGCGCATCTTCAATACCTACGGTCCGCGCATGCAAGTCAATGACGGCCGCGTGATTCCCAACTTCATGAAGCAGGCCCTCACCGGCGCCGAGCTGACCGTGTACGGCGACGGCAGGCAGACCCGTAGCTTCTGCTACGTGCAGGATGAGATCGAGGGCATCATGCGTCTGGCGAAATCCGAAGCACATTCCCCCACCAATATCGGCAACCCCAACGAGTTCACGATCCTGGAGTGCGCCAAACGAGTGTTGGAGATCACCGGTTCCAAAAGCAAGATTCGCTTCGAGCCGCTTCCGCAAGACGATCCCAAGCAGCGCCGACCCGACATCAGTAAAGCAAAAAAGCTGCTCGGCTGGGAGCCGAAGGTAGATTTGGACACGGGTCTGCGCCTGTCGCTGGATTATTTCCGCAAGGCAGTGGAGAAGTCGGTGGAAGTGGCTCCTTCTTGATTGTCAGCACGAGCGGCCGTTTTGCTGCCAGGGCCTGCGGGCAGCACCCCTACTTCCGCTCTTTGCTCCCCGGAGCCGGCGGACCCACAGGCACCCGCCGAACCGGAACAATCGCCCCTTCCGTTGATTGAGCTTGAGACATGCGGCTGAGCATCTCGCTTTGCAGGGCGCGCATGAAGTCCTGCATCTCTTTCTGCATCTGCTCCATGCGCTCGCGCATTTGCAGGATGATGGCTATCCCGGAGATGTTCACCCCCAGATCCCGCGCCAGTGTCAAGATGAACTCCAGCCGCTCCAGGTCTTCGTCCGTGTAAAGCCGCGTGTTGCCCTCGGTCCGCGAGGGCTTCAGCAGTCCTTCGCGTTCGTACAGACGCAGCGTCTGCGGATGGATGTCGTACATCTCGGCCACCGCCGAAATCATGTACGCGCCTTTGCCGCGCTTCTTAGGCACTTAGAAATCCCTTGCTGCGCTGACACTTTCGACTGCGCGGAGTCGAATGATTTTTGGACTGTCATCCTGAGCGAGGGCCGGGTACACCACTACCGGCCCGAGTCGAAGGATCTGGTGTTTGTAGCGCATGCCCGAGATGCCGACGATTTCACACATTTATACCCTCTATCTAATCACAAACGTGCACCTGTGGCCGCAACGCGACCGTAACGACACGTGTTCTGACGCTGCGATCAGAAGCTCTTCAGCCCTGCGCATCCGGCGTCGCCCCTTCCGTCGGCCGCAGCTGCCGCCACGCAGCCCGGATTCCGTAGGCCGCAACTCCCGCAGCCATCAGCAACAAACCAACACTAAACGAGCTCATTCCCAGGATCTGCTCGTGCTCGCTGCGAATTACCGAAAATCCCAGGAGCACGGTCGGCGCGACTCCTAGCGCGACGACTCCCAAAATTCCGCCCGGCACTCGAAACGGCCGCGGCAGATCGGGCTGCGTGATTCGCAAGACTACCAGGGCGATAAATTCCAGCAGCAGACTGGAGCCGTATACCAGAATATCGATCGTAACCAGCCGTTCGAAACCCAACCCCAGACAGAGCGCCCACGTCGTGGCGCAAACCAGGATCGCCACCCAGGGAGCTTGGGTCCGCGGATGCACCCTCGCAAAAATGCTCGGCAGCAGGCCGTCCTGCGCCATCGCCAGCGGCAGGCGCGAATAGCTCAGGACCAGGCAATTAAACATTCCGAACGCGCTGATCATCCCTCCCAGAACGACTGCAAGGCGCAGCCCGGGTCCGCCGACCAGGCCCGCCAGATCCGCCCACGATCCCGTCTCCCAGGCATTCGGGGAGATGCCAGTCAGCGACATGGCAGCCACGGGAAGAATGTAGCTGAGGGCGACAATCACTACCGCCGTCAGAATGGCTCGCGGATACGTGCGCTGCGGTTCGTCGACCTCGGCTGCAATCGTCGAGGCGTTGTCCCATCCCATGTAATTCCACATGGCGACCAGCAGCCCGCCAACCATCCCCACTGGCACGCCGCCGGGAGCGCTGTGAACCAACGCCCCTGAAGCCAAAGCGCCATGCTTAAAGGGCGCCAGCAGAACAATTAACGCGAACGGCGCGGACAGCAGCAGAAACATCCCCACCGACGTTGTGGCCACAACTCGTATTCCGGCGATATTCAGCAGCGCGCAAAGCGCCACCAGCGCCACGCCGAGCATCACTCCGCGATGCCTAAGCGACAGCGCCGGAACCATGCGCGTCAGGTATGCGACAAAGAGCGTGGGATAGATCGCCATATCGAATATGCTCGCGCCGAGCGACAGCCAGGCTTCCTGGAACCCCCAGAAGTCTCCCATCGCACGCCGCACCCAGGCGTAATAGCCGCCTTCGGCGGGAATTGCACTGGAGAGCTCGCCCATCATCAGCGCCGTCGGCACACTCCACAGCAGCGGCGTGAGCAGCAGGATTACGATCCCCCGCAAGTAGCCGGCTCCGCGCACGATGTCCTCCGTGCCGTATGCGCCACCCGACACCATGAAGAAGGTTGCTATGACCAGGGGCCAGAAGCTGAGCCTGCGCAGACTGTTTCGCTGCCGGGGCGGCAAATTCGATTCAGGCGAGAAGGAAGCGGCGGAATACGTCAATTTCGATCGCGTCCTCCTAAGAGCACGTCTTGCGGAAGTGTGATGCGCAGAATAGGGCGGAGCGATAGGAAGGTAAAGCAAAAACTAACGAGGATTGTCATCCCGAGCGATGCGCCGGTCGCTTTCATGACCCGCGCGTTCTGTAGGTCGCGGGCGTAGAGTCGAGGGATCTGCTTTTCCTGTGCAGACGATGTGGCATCAGGTTCGAGGCGCGCCGTCTAGCGTCATCTGCTTGCGCCACTCCTGCTCCCCGATGGCATAAATAATATGGGGTACGTGGTGCCACGGAATCTGGTGATCGATCTCCAGACCGTTCTTTTCCGCCACCCGGCGGGACGGCAGATTCTCCGGACGGATCAGCGAGATCACCCGTGAAACCCGCAGGTTGCGAAACGCATAGTCTATGCAGGCGCGAGCAGCTTCGGTGGCGTAGCCCCGTCGCCATTGATCGCGGCGCACGTGGTAGCCCACCTCGATCTCCGGCCTGCCTTCCACCAACTGCCGAACCAGACCGCAATCTCCGACAAGTTGGCCAGAGGTCTTGAGAGCTATACCCCATAAGCCGTATCCATCGTTCTCGTAGCGTTCCAGGTTACGCTCGATCCATCGCTGCACGCCCTGGCGCGTGAGCGGCTCGGGATAAAACTGCATGGTGATGGGATCCCCCAGAACCGCGAACAGGGCTTCGCTGTCGGAAAGCGTCAGCCGGCGCAGGAAGAGCCGCGGAGTCTCGAGGACGATTCCAACCTGACGGGAGGGGGTCATCGTAGACGAAAATGCGGACGGATTTTAATCGTCATCCTGAGCGACGCGCCGTAGCTTTTGCCGACCCGCTCTTTTTGCGGGTCGCGGGCGCGGAGTCGAAGCATCTCGCGTTTTCGGTTTCACTGGGTATTACACAACTCACCTGACTACCATTTACCCGCTTGCAATTTGCTACACGTTCTTGAACAGCTCCTGCCGGGGATCCTCAGGATTCAGCTTGGTGAGTTCGCGCAGGATTTCCTTCGACCGCTCATCACGAATCTGTGGCACCACGATCTTCACTTCCACGATCTCGTCTCCGCGAGTTCCTTCCCGTGTTGCTGAGGGGACGCCTTTCTCGCGCAGGCGCAGTTTCTGCCCGGACTGCGTGCCGGGCGGGATGCGAAGCAAGGCGCGGCCGTCAATAGTAGGAACCTCAACCTTTCCACCAAGCGCAGCTTCCGTCGGGGTGATGGGAACCGTCAGATAGATGTCGTCTCCTTCGCGGCGAAACACCGGATGCTCTTCCAGCCTCACGATGATGTAGAGATCGCCCGGTTCGCCACCGTGCAGACCGGCATTTCCTTTCCCCGGGATGCGAATGCGCTGTCCGTCGCGAGTGCCCGGCTTAATGCGGATCTCGAGCGGCTCGGTGCGGTTTACCGTGCCCGCCCCTGAACAGATCGGGCACACGCTGCGGTCCTTGCCTGAGCCGCCACAACGCGGGCAGGGGACATTGAACTTCATCCGGCCGCTGGTCTGCGTAATAGTTCCCTTGCCCCCGCACTCCGGGCATGGCCCGGGCTTTTCAACGTAGCCCGTGCCGTGGCAGTTCGTGCAACTATCGGAACGCGTAATATTCAGGCGCATCACGCCGCCGCGGATCGCCTGCCAGAAAGGTACCGTGACCTGGTATTCCAGATCGCTGCCCGGTTCAGGCCCCTCGGGCTCAACACTGAAACCACCCCGCCCACCGCTAAAGATGTTGGAAAAAATATCGCGGAAGCTCGATTTCCGCCCGCCTGCCTGCGCGCCCGTTTCCCCGACGTCAGAAAAATCGAATCCGCTGAAATCAAACGGCACACCTTGCGCCGAGCCTGTGCCCGCTCCGCCGCCCGGAAAACCACCGCCAGGAAAGCCACCTCCCTGGGCCGCACGGGCATAGGCCTCGGCTGCTTTGGGATCGATATTGTCGGAGTAATAGCCGAGTTGATCGTATATCTTGCGCTTCTTAGCATCGCTGAGGACGTCATTAGCCTCGGAGATGGACTTGAAGCGCTCTTCAGCGGCTTTGTCTCCGGGATTCACGTCCGGATGGTATTTGCGCGCGAGCTTGCGGAAGGCCTTGCGGATCTCATCGGCGGAGGCAGACTTTTTCACGCCGAGAATCTCGTAGTAGTCCTTCTTGGTCGTGGTCGCCATTAATTCGCAGTCAGCACCGCAGACAAGTCGCCAGCGAAAATCCTGAGGGTGCCCCGTTCAAGCACAGCTTGGCCGGGGTTTTTGTTCTCGGACTTCATCCTTTACAAACGCCGGGGTTCTAAACAGACCCGTTCGCGTCCCCCTCTTCGTTCACTGGAGGAATCACGAAGCGCTCGATATGCTCGGCGGCATCATGCACCACCGGGATTTGGCGCAGCCCCGCCGCTGAGTCCTCCAGCACAAACCACTCGTCCATCCCGGGGATGAAATTCACAAAATATCTCTGACCATTCAATTCAATCTGCATTCTGTCGTTCTTCCTGATTCTTTGTCTTTTGCTGACCATCATCGTTTCTATTCCGGCGCGTCCTGAAAAATTGGTTGCCGCGGACCGGCACAGCCTCAACGGATCAGGTTTTATCCCTTCGGATCCGTGTCCATCCGCGGCGAACTTTTCAAATCCCTCTCTCGAGGAATATTAGCAGCCGGGCCGAAGCCCCGCTCCCCCATTACTTTTTCTCATCCACGTCGACGTATTCCGCGTCGATGACGCCTTCGTCTTTCTTCGCCTGGCCGTCACTGCCCGGCTGAGGACCGCCCGCCTGCGCCCCCGCGCCCGGCTGCCCCGGCTGCGCGGTGGCCTTGTACATCTGCTCCGCCAGTTTATGCGAAGCCTGGGTCAGGCGATTGCGTGCCGACTCCATCTGCCCCTTGTCGTTTGACTCCAGGGCTTTCTTGGCATCGGCCAGCGCAGCTTCGACCTCGCCTCGCTCCGAACCGGAGATCTTGTCTCCGTGCTCGCGGAACATCTTCTCCACGCTGTACACCATGGAGTCGAGCTGGTTGCGGGCCTCGATCTCCTCGCGCTTCGCTTTGTCCTCGGCTGCGTGCGCGTCGGCTTCCTTCGCCATGCGCTCGACCTCGTCCTTGCTGAGACCCGAAGACGACGTAATCGTGATCTTCTGGTCCTTCTGCGTCGCTAGGTCCTTGGCCGTCACGTTCAGAATGCCGTTGGCGTCGATGTCAAACGTGACCTCGATCTGCGGCACACCACGCGGAGCTGGCGGAATTCCACTCAGGTGGAATTTGCCCAGCGTCCGGTTCTGCCCCGCCATCGGGCGCTCGCCTTGCAATACGTGCACCTCCACCGACGTCTGATTGTCAGCCGCGGTAGAGAATATCTCCGACTTGCGGGTCGGAATCGTGGTATTGCGCGGAATCATCGGCGTCGACACACCGCCCAACGTCTCGATCGAGAGCGTCAATGGAGTGACGTCCAGCAGCAACAGATCCTTAACATCGCCGCCGAGCACGCCGCCCTGAATCGCAGCTCCGACAGCTACCACCTCATCCGGATTCACGCCCTTGTGCGGATCTTTGCCGAACAACTCCTTCACCAGCGCCTGAATACGCGGCATGCGCGTCTGACCGCCCACCAGCACGACTTCGTCGATCTTGTCGGGCGTAACCCCCGCGTCGCTCATGGCCTGCTTGCACGGGCCAACCGAGCGCTGGATGATGTCTTCCACCATCGACTCCAGCTTGGCGCGCGTCAGCCGCTTCACCAGGTGCTTGGGACCGCTAGCATCCGCCGTAATGAACGGCAGGTTGATCTCGGTTTCCATCGTGGTCGAAAGCTCGATCTTGGCGCGCTCAGCCGCGTCGCGCAGACGCTGCAGGGCCATCTCATTGCCCTTCGCCCGCAGGTCGAGACCTTCATCTTTCTTGAACTCGTCAATCAGCCATTCCACGATGCGCTGATCGATGTTGTCGCCACCGAGGTGGGTATCGCCGTTGGTGGACTTGACTTCAATCACGCCTTCGCCGACTTCCAGAATCGAAATGTCGAAGGTTCCGCCGCCGAAGTCATACACGGCGATGGTCTCATCCTTCTTCTTATCGAGACCGTACGCCAACGCAGCCGCCGTGGGCTCGTTGATAATGCGCTTCACGTTCAGACCGGCGATCTGCCCTGCATCCTTGGTAGCCTGTCGCTGGGCGTCGTTGAAGTACGCCGGCACCGTGATCACGGCATCGGTGACCGTTTCACCGAGATAATCTTCAGCTGCCTTCTTCAGCTTCTGCAGAATGAATGCTGAAATCTGGGGTGGGGTATATTCCTTCCCCTGCGCCATTACGGCCACGTGGTCGCCAGATTTCACGACCTTGTAGGGCACCATCTTCATTTCTTCGCTGACTTCGTCATAGCGGCGCCCCATAAAACGCTTAATGGAATAAATCGTGTTTTGCGGATTGGTAATGGCCTGGCGCTTCGCGACCTGCCCGACCAACCTCTCACCCGATTGTGTGAAAGCGACAACGGATGGCGTGGTCCGCCCGCCTTCCTCGTTAGGAATCACTTTGGGCTCGCCACCCTCCATTACCGCCACCACGGAGTTCGTCGTGCCCAAGTCAATACCAATAATCTTCGCCATGGAGATTTCCTCCTCCTAAACTTATAAGTGCTTGATCTTTAGCTGGTTGGCCATCGCTTCGGCTTACAATAACGATATGCTAGAACCTGAGTGTCTTACAGTCAAGTTCTTAGATGATGTTGAAGCATAGGAAGTTGCGGGAAAGTGAGGCCAAGGATGCCAGCCGTAAGCCGTTGAAAATAAACTCGCCTGTCCTCCGAAGCGGATGCCCCACGTTCGCCTTTTTTCGCCTAATCTCGGAGGTCCAGCTCTACAGAAAAGCCACATCTCGCCCAAGGCGACGCGCGCCGCGGCCTGTTTCCCCATGAGTGGGTTCAGAGCTGATTGCTGACTGCTGGTTTATGCCTTAGTCAAACCGCTCGTACACGATGGCCTTCCGATCCCAGCCCAGGCTCTTCAGTAGCTCCCGGTTGGCCTGAACCATGTCGCGCAGCCCACAGATGTAAGCATCCAGGCCGTGCCGCCCTTCGGCCAGTTTGCGCACGTGCTCCTGCACATATCCGGTCGCGCCTGGCCAGGTGGCATCCTCGCGGCTGAGAGTCGGGATGTAGTGGAAATTGGGATGCCGCCGCGCCAGTTCCAGAAATTCGTCGTTGTAATAGAGGTCTTCCTGATAGCGGACGCCGAAGACCAGCCAGAACTCGCGTCCCTCGTGGCGTGCGGGATCGGCGAAGAGCCAGTGAATCATGCCGCGAATCGGCGCAATACCGGTTCCCGTGGCAATGAAAATCGAGCTACGGGGCGGGTTCTTGAGAACAAAGTAGCCATGCGGGCCGTGAAACTTGACCGCCTCGCCTTCCGCCAGGTCGCAGAGAAAATTGGAAAAGAAGCCATCAGGAACCCGATTCAGGCAAAGCTCGAAGGTGCGATCGTTGCGCGGGGGCGAGGCAATCGAGTAGGCCCGGGTGATTTCGTGCCCGTCGTGCATGGCACGGATCGACACGAATTGCCCGGCGTGGAAGTCGAAACGCGGTATCTCCTCCACCTCAAAGTGCAGGTGCCGGGTGGCAGAGGAAAGCGGTACCGCCTGGCGCAATCGCGCCGTCAAAATCTCACGATTCGACATTCTTTATCTTGAGAAAGCCGCCCAATTTTCATTATAGGGTTCACTTATTTGATTCGGCGAGCGCACTTTTGGTTCACGCCTGTCTGTCACTTCAGAGTCCACCCGAATTCGATCACCCGATTGTCAATTACCCGATTCCCCGACTCCCTTAAGGGTGCCCCGTTCAAGCGCAGCTTGGGCGGGGTTTTTCTTTCCGGACTTCATCCTTTTGACCTCGAACCTCACCCGGCGCTTCAGTCCGGGAAGTCCAGGCGGCCTATCCCGCTACAATACGGTTCACCAGGAGCTCACTGATGAAAGTTCTCTCCAGAGTCACGCTCATCCTTCTCCTCACTACTGCAGCCCTTGCCGACGAAGGCATGTGGACCTTCGACAATCCCCCCACCCAGCTCATCCAGCAGAAATACAATTTCGCCCTCACCAAGGACTGGCTGGACCACGTCCGCCTCTCCTCCGTGCGCTTGAATGATGGAGGCTCGGGATCATTCGTAAGTCCGCACGGGCTGTTGCTGACCAACCACCACGTGGCCCGCGGTCAGCTCCAGAAGAGTTCGACCGCCGAACACGACTACATTAAGGACGGCTTTTACGCCGCCACCTCCGCCCAGGAAATGAAGGCACCCGACCTCGAAATTAATGTCCTGGTCTCCACCCAGAACGTCACCGACCGTGTACAGGCCGCGCTCAAAGGAAAGCAGTCCGCTGAGGAGCAGTTCAAAGCGCGCGAGAGCATCATCGCCGAGATCGAACGGGAGAGCCTGCAAAAAACCGGTCTTCGCTCTGACGTGGTCACTCTCTACCAGGGCGGAGAATACTGGCTCTATCGCTACAAGAAATACACCGACATCCGCATCGTGTTTGCGCCCGAGCAGCAGGCCGCCTTCTTCGGCGGCGATCCCGATAACTTCACCTATCCCCGCTACGATCTCGATATGGCGCTGTTTCGCGTCTATGAGAACGGCAAGCCGATCAACAGCTCAAATTACCTGAAGTGGAACCCCAAGGGCGCGGTTGAGGACGAACTGGTTTTCGTCAGCGGTCATCCCGGCACCACCCAGCGCCTCGACACCGTTGCTCAGCTTACTTTCGAGCGCGATTACCAGCTTCCCACCGCTCTTAGTGTGTACCGCGACCGCATCGCCGTTATGCAGCGCTTTTCCGCCACCAGTCCCGAGCATGCGCGCGAAGCTGCCAGTCTGATCTTCTTCCTGCAGAACGGCGTCAAGGCGCTCAGCGGTGATCTCCAGGGTCTCGAGAATCCCCGCGTTATGGACAAGAAGAAGGCGGAAGAGGACAAATTCCGCTCTGCGGTAATGAGCAACCCGGAATTGAAAACGCAATATGGCAGCGCCTGGGACGATATCGCGGCCGCTACACAGAAAATGAGTTCGCGCATCAAGGATAGCTTCTATCACAGCACAGATTCGCAGCTCTCACGTCTGGCGGCCACGATTGTCGACTACGTCGCTGAGATCAAGAAGCCGGATGGTGACCGGCTTCCCGGGTTTCACGAATCTCAGCTCGATTCGCTGCGCCTGGAGATGTTCTCACCCGCCCCCATTTATGCCGACATGGAAATCGCGCGCATCACTGGCGCCCTTCATCGCGATCTTGACCAGCTCGGACCCGACGATCCCTTCCTGAAAATTGTGCTCAACGGAAAAACTCCGGAGCAGGCGGCCGCCGATCTGGTCGGTGGCAGCAAGCTGCAGGATCCGCAGGTCAGAAAAGCGCTGGTCGATGGCGGCCAGCAGGCAGTCGATGCCTCCACTGACGCCATGATCGTCCTGGCCCGCAAGCTCGACCCCATGCGGCGCGAGTTCATCAAGTGGGTGCAGGACAACGTTCAAAGCGTGGAGCAGCGCGGCGGCGAACAACTCGGCCGCGCTCGCTTCGCTCTCTACGGCAAGAGCACCTATCCCGATGCCACCTTCACCTTGCGGCTCTCCTACGGGCAGATGAAGGGATACCCCATGAATGGCACCATCGCTCCCGCCAAGACTACCTTCTATGGACTGTACGACCGCGCCTTCAGCTTCAATGATCAGGCTCCGTTCGACCTGCCCCGCCGCTACCGTGACGCAATGAAGACCCTCGACCTCGCGACGCCCCTCGATTTTGTAACCACCAACGATGTGGTCGGGGGCAATTCGGGATCGCCGGTCATCAATAAACAAGGTGAGATCGTGGGCCTGATTTTCGATGGCAACATTGAATCGCTTGTCGGCGATTACGTGTATGACATCGAATCCAACCGCTCAGTTGCTGTCCACACTGCGGCCATGACGGAAGCACTGCGCAAGCTATATGGCGCAAGCAAGCTGCTGGATGAACTCACCGGCGGAAATTGAGCGCAGTGCTAAAGAACAGTGTGAAATAGCATTTTTGATTCAATGGCGCGAGTCTATTTGGCAGCTGGTTTATGGGCTCATGCTGAGCGGAGCGAAGCATTTATGCTTTTTCAAAATTCGCCGGATTCCCCAATGCCCTGAGGGTGCCCCGTTCAAGCGCCGCTTGGGCGGGGTCTCCTTCTACGCACTTCAAACTTGAACATTACACGATATCAGCTTCCCTCGATTACAATTTACCCCACTCCACGATTTCTTTGAGGGACTACCATGAGCGCCGCGAATATCGAGTACTGGGGCATAAGCATGTCGATCGAGGAAATGAAGACCTTCGTTCGCAACCACTTCGAACAATTCGTAAACCGCAAGAATCTCGACATCGCGGATGTGAACTTCGCCCGCGATTTCGTGGATCACGGAGCCGACGTACCACCCGGCACCCCGCCCGGTCCGGCAGGAGCGAAGCAGTATGTGGGAAGTGCCCTCAAGAAATTTCCCGATCTGAAGGTGACCCTCGAAGACATCATCGCCGAAGGTGATAAGGTCGTGGTGCGAAACGTCTGGAGATGCACCGATCCTGACAGCGGAAAGAAAATTCAGTTCGGCGGGATCGTCATTTGGCGCATTGTGCGGGGCCAGCTGTCTGAACGCTGGGCCTACCTGGAAGCTCCAAAACCTGCTTCGTGAGCCCCAAAAGCTAACTTCAGATTACCCGATTACACGATCCGCCGCCCTACTCCACCGTCACCGACTTCGCCAGATTTCGTGGCTGATCCACATCGCATCCGCGGCGAACCGCGATGTGATACGCCAGCAGCTGCAGGGGAACGATCTCCAGGATCGGTGAGAGCAACTCCGGCGCTGCCGGCACAAACACGGTCTGGTCAGCAGCCTCGCGGATCTCATCATCCCCCTCGGTCGCAACCGCGATCACCCGGCCCGAACGCGCCTTCACTTCCTTTAGATTCGAAAGCGTTTTGTCGTATCGGACCACCGAGCCCGGATCTTCCTTGTCGCGCGTGGCGATGATGACGACCGGCAGGTCTTCATCAATCAGGGCGTTGGGGCCATGCTTCATTTCGCCGGCGGGATATCCCTCGGCGTGAATGTAGGAGATTTCCTTCAGCTTCAGCGCGCCTTCCAGCGCAATGGGATAGTGAATGCCACGGCCAAGGAACAGAAAGTCCTGCGCACGTTGGTACTCCTTGGCCAGGTCCTCGGTATCCTCTTCGTGCGCGAGCAACGTTTCCAGCTTGCCCGGCAACCGGTTGAGTTCGGTAATCAGCTTCTTGGCTTCCTCCGGATTCAGAGTGCCGCGCACTTCTGCCAGATAAAGCGCAAACAGGAAAGCAGCCGTCAGTTGCGCCGTGAATGCCTTGGTCGAAGCTACACCAATCTCGGGACCGGCATGAGTGTAGACCGTCCCATTGGCTTCGCGCGTGACCATCGAACCGACCACGTTGCAAATCCCCAGGGTCTTCGAGCCTTTGGCTTTTGCCTCACGGAGGGCGGCAATCGTGTCGGCGGTCTCACCCGATTGGGTGATCAAAATGGTGAGCGTGTCCCCATCGAGAATCGGGTCGCGATAGCGAAATTCGCTCGCATAATCCACTTCTACTGGAACACGCGCCAGCCGCTCGATCATAAACTTCCCGGCCAATCCAGCATGCCAGCTGGTGCCGCAGGCGGCGATGTTCACCTTGCGCAGCCGCTTGAATTCAGCTTCCGTAATCTCCATGTCATCGAGAAAAACCTTGCCGCTATCGAGCGACACCCGCCCCAGCGTAGTGTCGCGCACGGCGCGAGGCTGCTCGTAAATTTCCTTCAGCATGAAATGCTTGAAGCCGCCCTTCTCCGCCATGATCGGATCCCAGGTGATGTGCTGCACCTGCCGCTCCATGGGACGCCCATCAAAGTCAGACAGCTTCACGCCCGCGGGTGTAATCACCGCAAGGTCACCATCGGCAAGGAAAAACAAATCACGTGTGTGATAAAGAATTGCCGGTACATCAGACGCAACAAAGTATTCATCCTTGCCTAGCCCGATGACCGCGGGCGGGCCATTGCGCGCAGAAACGATCTTGTTGGGTTCGTCGGCGGAGATCACGGCGATGGCAAAGACTCCCGTCATCTGCTTCACTGCCTTACGCACCGCTTCCTCCAGCGGTACGCGATTGCCGTTGCCTTTTAGCGGATGGAAGTACTTTTCCACCAGATGGGCGATGACTTCCGTGTCCGTCTCGGTTGTGAAGCGATGGCCTTCCTCGGCGAGTTGCCGCTTGAGCGCGACATAGTTTTCGATGATCCC